>JAEXBL010000288.1 GCA_023394015.1 Pseudomonadota bacterium
GCCTCGGTCTGCGTCAGGGCGGCGCCAAAGGCGTCCCACACGGCGGCCAGCTGGGCTTGCGCGGCCTCCAGCTGCGGCGGGTAGCGCACGTCCACGCTCAGCCATTGCGGGTCGGCCAGCAGCAGCCGGGCCTGGGCGCGCCACTGCTCCACGTCGGTCTGCAGGCCAGCCTGCTGGGCCTGCGCCTCCTGCCAGGGCTTGGTGGACAGCAGCTCGATGCGCTGCGCCAGCAGGGCCGCGGCCTCGCGTTGCACCATCACGCGCTGCTGAACGTCCTCGACTTTCTTGATGCGGTCGACCAGTTGCGCGCGCAAGGACGACAGCGGCTCGCGCGACAGCGGCGCGCCGGCCTTGGCGGCGTCGCGCTGCCAGGCCAGGGCGTCGGCGATGTTCAGGCGCGCGGCCTGCAGCAGCGCCAGCGCCTTGCTCTCCCACTCGGCGGCCACGGCCTCCTGGCCCTTGGCGCGGCGCAGCTCGTCGAGCTTTTCGCGCAGCGCGCGGGCGGCGCCCTTGTCCTTGGCCGAAAGCTCCTTGAACACCTCCTGCATCTGCTCGGGCGTGGGCTCGGTGGCCAGCCAGTCGCGCACGCGCTGGGCGCGCTCGCCCGAGGTGGCGGCCGAGAACACGCCGCCGGTCAGGGCGTCGAGCGGGTGCGCATCGGGCGCCTTGGGCGCGGCCGCCTCGGGCTCAGGCTGCGGGTCTTTGGGGTCGCGGGAGAAAGGAAACATGCTGTGGATTGGAAAACGTCGGTGCAGGCCCCATGCCTGCAGGAACCGGGTATTTTCGCCGCTAAATCGGCGCGCGGCCGTCGGCGTGCATTTCGCGTGATTTCCAGGGGCCGAAACCGGCGCACGGCGGGGCCAGGGCCGGCACGCAGCCGCGCGAGAGGAAAGCCCACGCCCAGACACGAGAAAGCCCGGCGGTAGGCTGTTCAACCTGCCCGCCGGGCTTGGTGGCAGCGTGACAAAAGCGTCGTGGTCTGCCTGGATCCGCGCCGGAAAGCTTGGTGTTTCCGGCTGCGGGGGAAGGCAAAGGATTGCCTTCATCAAACGGCTGGTGGGTTTCCATGCCACTGTATCGACTACAGCGAACCGGCTCCTGCCAACCAGTGTCCGATGAACTCGGACGCCCTCACTGTAGGTCAGACGGTCGGCGTCCGGCAAGTGATGAATATCAATCTGCGGCGGCCCACCATTGCCGGGTTCAATCAGTGCGCCGGCGCCCTCTGCTCGGGCCGACGGCACCACGCCCCGGCGCTCCGAAGCCGCGAGCAAGGGCCTGGGACGACAACATTGTTATGCCAAATTAGAATTTCAACTCCACGCTTTAGTGTTGACCGGTCATATAGAGCCCTCCTAGAATTCGCAGTTATCCACAAACTGGGTAGGAACCCTGAGAGATTCGCAGCCGACCCCCGGCACTCCGCACTGCGACCACACACCACACGAGAGAGATGCGAGACAGGCGCCCGTTGTCACCGGCGCACGCAGGCGGTGGATGAAACCAGGATGCAGGACACGGTCGCCAGGCCGCAGGCATCGCCCCACACCGGGGGCCGATGGACCTGAGATGGCCCGCACCGCCCTCGCGTCCCGACAAGGAGCGCTATGACACTGTCGACATCGCTGACCGCCCTGGGGCGCGGTCTGAAGACTTTCGCCGGCGACGTTGCCGACGGCTTTTTCGAGATCACGCACAACGGCTTGGCCCTGGTGGGCATCGTGGTGGTGGTGCTGGCGGCCCTGCTGGGCGCGCGGCCCGACCTGCGCCACGAAGGCGAGCAGCGCCTGACCGAATGGCTGACGGCGCGCAAGGTCGCGGCCATGGGCATCACGCCCGAGCTGGACGCCATCCAGCGCGCCACCGCCGCCGACCCCGGCGATCTGCCGCGCGAGCAGGCCAACGTGGCGCTGTGGATCAGCCGCAAGTACCGCGTGGCGCCCGAGCCGGTGGCCGCACTGGTGGCCGAGGCCTACGAGATCGGCCAGGCCAACCAGCTCGACCCGACCCTGATCCTGGCCGTGATGGCCATCGAATCCAGCTTCAACCCGTTCGCGCAAAGCCCGGTGGGCGCGCAGGGGCTGATGCAGGTGATGACGCAGATCCACTCCGACAAGTACGAGCACTTCGGCGGCCAGTACGCGGCCTTCGACCCCAAGAGCAACCTGCGCGTGGGCGTGAAGATCCTCAAGGAATACATCGGCCGCACCGGCTCGGTGGAAGGCGGCCTGCGCTGGTACGTGGGCGCCGCCAACCTGCCCTCGGACGGCGGCTACGCCAGCAAGGTGCTGGCCGAGCACGCCCGCCTGTCGCGGGTGGCCAAGGGCCAGTCGATTCCGGTGAACGACAACAGCCGCGGCCTGCGCGCGGCCAACACGCCCGAGCCGGCGGCGCCGGCCACCACCACGCCGGCCGCGCCGGTCAAGGTCGCCGCGCTGTCCTGAGCGCGGCGGCGTGTCCGCCAGGGCACGCGCCGTCTTTTCCCATCCCCTCCCCTGCGGGCCGCTGCGCCAGGTCGGCTAAACTCCCCGCGTGCGCGACTGGCGATAGGCACCGGCTTCACAGGCGGTGCGGACGTGGATGTCACCACGGGGAAGCGCACCGCCCTGGCGCGTGGCGCCCGAGGCGCGTTCCGCCGTTCGCCTGGGCAGCCCTTGCACCGACCGCGTCAGGGGAGGACCTTCTCGAAGGACTGCCATGTTCAACCGTTCCACGCACACCATCGCCGCCACCGATCCCGAGCTCTGGGCTGCCATCGAGGCCGAGCACCAGCGCCAGGAAGACCACATCGAGCTGATCGCCAGCGAGAACTACGCCTCGCCCGCGGTGCTGGCCGCCGCCGGCACGCAGCTGACCAACAAGTACGCCGAGGGCTACCCCGGCCGCCGCTACTACGGTGGCTGCGAGCACGTCGACGTGGCCGAGCAGCTGGCCATCGACCGCGTCAAGCAACTCTTCGGCGCCGAGGCCGCCAACGTGCAGCCGCACTGCGGCGCCAGCGCCAACATCGCCGCCTTCATGGCCTTTCTGAAGCCGGGCGACACCATCATGGGCATGAGCCTGGCCGAGGGCGGGCACCTGACGCACGGCATGTCGCTGAACATGTCGGGCCGCTGGTTCAACGTGGTCAGCTACGGCCTGAACGCGCAGGAGGCCATCGACTACGAGGCGATGGAGCAGAAGGCGCACCAGCACAAGCCCAAGCTCATCATCGCCGGCGCCTCGGCCTATTCGCTGGAGATCGACTGGGCGCGCTTCGCCAAAGTGGCCAAGGACGTGGGCGCCATCTTCATGGTCGACATGGCGCACTACGCCGGCCTGATCGCCGGCGGCGTCTACCCCAACCCGGTGCCGCACGCCGACGTGGTGACCAGCACCACCCACAAGAGCCTGCGCGGCCCGCGCGCCGGCTTCATCCTGATGAAGGCCGAGCACGAGAAGGCCATCAACAGCGCCGTGTTCCCCGGCCTGCAAGGCGGCCCGCTGATGCACATCATTGCCGCCAAGGCGGTGGCCTTCAAGGAGGCGCTGCAGCCCGAGTTCAAGCAGTACGCCGCGCAGGTGAAGAAAAACGCCCAGGTGGTGGCCGAGACCCTGACCGAGCGCGGCCTGCGCATCGTCAGCGGCGGCACGCAAAGCCACGTGATGCTGGTCGACCTGCGCCCCAAGGGCATCACCGGCAAGGACGCCGAAGCCGTGCTGGGCAGCGCCCACATGACGATCAACAAGAACGCCATCCCCAACGACCCCGAAAAGCCGATGGTCACCAGCGGCGTGCGCATCGGCACCCCGGCGCTGACCACGCGCGGCTTCAAGGAAGACCAGGCCCGCGCCACCGCCCACCTGGTGGCCGACGTGCTGGACAATCCGCGCGACGAAGCCAACCTGGCCACCGTGCGCGCCAAGGTGGCCGAGCTGGCCAAGGCTTTTCCGGTCTACGGCTGAAATCACGCACGACAGCGGCGCGGCGCGCCGACCGTGACAGAATGACCGGCTTCGAGCCGGTCTTTCTTTTTGTCGCGTCGTCATCATGCGCTGCCCTTTTTGCAACCACAGCGAAACCCAGGTCGTCGACAGCCGCGTCTCCGACGAAGGCGAGGTCATCCGCCGGCGCCGGCAGTGCGCGCACTGCAGCAAGCGCTTCACCACCTACGAGCGGCCCGACGTCAGCTTTCCCAGCATCGTCAAGAAGGACGGCCGCCGCGTGCCCTATGCGCGCGGCAAGCTGCAGGCCTCGCTGGACCTGGCGCTGCGCAAGCGCCCGGTCAGCACCGAGCAGACCGACGCCGCCATCGAGCGCATCGAGGAAAAGCTGCTGGGCAGCGCGGCGCGCGAAGTGCCCTCCTCGCGCATCGGCGAGCTGGTGATGCGCGAGCTGAAGAAGCTCGACAAGGTGGCCTACGTGCGCTTTGCCAGCGTCTACCGCAGCTTCGAGGACATCGACGAGTTCCGCGCGCTGGTGGACGAAGTGCGGCGCTGAGCACGGCGACAGGCACGATGGCCGGCCCACAGCGGGGTGAATGGATCGCGGCGCTGGCCGCCGCGCTGGCCCTGCATGGCGCGGCGCTGTGGCTGTGGCAGCGGCCGCCGCGCCCCGTGATCGCCGCCGGGGCAGCCCACCAACCCATCCAGACCTGGCGGGTGCAGGTGCGCACGCGCAGCGCACCCATTGCGGCGCCCGCACCCGCGCCACAGCCCGAGCCGCCGCGC
>JAEXBL010000309.1 GCA_023394015.1 Pseudomonadota bacterium
ACCCTGGCCGAGCGCTTTGGCGACGGCCGCCTGCTGCCCGCGCCCGGCACGCCCGAGGCCGCGCGCTGCCGCTACTGGCTGCACTACGCCGAAGGCTCGGCCATGCCGCCGCTGCTGCTCAAGCTGGTGTTCGGCCGCGTGGCCAGCGCGCCCATGCCCTTCTTCGCCCGGCCCATCGCGCGCGGCATCGCCGCCAAGGCGATGAGCGGCTTCATCGCCCCGCAGCTGAAGCTGCACCTGGGCTACATGGAAGCCGAGCTAAAGGGCCGCGACTGGTTCGCCGGCGACCGCTTCAGCGCCGCCGACGTGCAGATGAGCTTTCCGCTCGAAGCCGCACAGGCCCGCGCCGGCCTGAACGCCACCGAGCACCCACGCCTGACCGACTGGCTGGCGCGCATCCGCGCCCGCCCGGCCTACCAGCGGGCGGTGCAGCGCGGCGGCGAAGACAGCCCCTTGCCATAAACGCCTGATGGGGCACCTGGCGCGGCTTCGCTCGATGACCGGCGGCTGGCGCGCCATGCCCCATGACGAGGGCGCCGGGCCGGCCAGCAAGCCCGTTGATTGGCGGCGGCCACGCTGCGGCCGGCGCTGTGGAAGCTGATGCAGAACTGAGCCCGGGTTCGCTGTACGCGCCGCGTCGGCCGTGGTGCTCTGGCGGCGTTGTCCTGCGAGCCGCGGCGTCCGCTGCGGCGAACGTCTTGCCGTCTTTGCCCGCCGCGCCACCCGGCATACTTGCCGCCATGTCCGCTCCCGCACCACCGCGCACCCCGGCCCAGACCCTGCGCCGAAGCACCCTGGCCCTGCTGGCCTTCTGGCTGCTGCTGGCCGGCGCGCTGTGGTGGGGCTTTTCGTGGTGGGAAGGCCGCCAGCGCGCCGCGCTGGAGCCCTACGCGCTCGGCAGCGGCGAGCTGGTGATCCCGCGCCAGCGCGACGGCCACTTCTACGTGCGCGGCGAGATCAACCACCAGCCGGTCAACTTCCTCGTCGACACCGGCGCCAGCAGTGTGGCCGTCAGCACCCGCCTTGCGCGCCAGGCCCGCCTGCCCGAAGGCCGGCCAATCACCGTCAGCACCGCCAATGGCCCGCGCCAGGCGCGGCTGGTGCACGACGTGCCGGTCAAGGCCGGCACGCTGGCGCACAACGACGTGAGCGTGACCACCGGGCTGGACATCGGCGACGACGACAGCGCCCTGCTGGGCCAGTCCTTTCTGCGCCATTTCGACGTGCAGATCGGCGCCGACCGCATGGTGCTGCGCCCGCGCTGACGCCATGCCGCCGCCCTGATCAAGAAAAAGCCCGCTCAACGAGCGGGCTGCAAAGGCGGTCACCTTGGAGAAGCCGGCCTGGGCACTTGATGCGGCCTGTTTCCCGGCGGGAGAACCTGAGGGTCGTCTCAATCGTTCCAGCCGCGGTGGCGATGGTGCCGGTGCGGCCGCTTGGGCTTGCGCGGCTTGTAGTGGCCGGGCGGGCCGTAGTAATACACCGGCGCCGGGCGGTACACCACCTGCGGCGGCGCGTAATAAACCGGTGGCTGCACGTACACCGGGCGCGGTCGCACATACACCGGTGCCGGCTGCACATAGACCGGCGGCGGGCTGTAATAAACCGGCGGCGCATTGCCCACGCCGACCGACACGCCCGGCCCACCCACGCCCACCGACCAGTACACATCGCGCGCCTGGGCCGCACCCACGGCACCCAGCGCGCCCGCGGCGAGCAGCCCGGCGGCCAGCATGCGCTGCATCGTCTTCATGATCCAACTCCTTCTTGATGAGCGGCCCGCGGCGGAATGGCCGAACGCAGCCGATATGCGCATTAAACGAAGCAAAGCCCGATACAGACCACATCGCCCCGGTGAAAGCGGTATCGAGCCGTAACCACGGCCTTGAAAATCAAGGGTTTACGCCAACACGGCGGCCCCGTTGGCCACCGGCCGCCACCTCACCCAGCACCGCCGCGGCCCGCCGCGCACACAGGGCACCGACCTAGAATCGACCCCATGTCGACCCCCAACAAAACCAACCCGGCAGCCGCGCCCGCGCCCGACGCCGCCAAGCCCAGCCACTTCATCCGCCAGGCCATCGAGCACGACCTGGAACAAGGCACCTACGCCCAGCGCCGCTGGGGCGGCGAGCCCGGCGACGGGCCCAGCCACCAGGCCGGCATGCCCGACCCGGCGCGCATCCGCACCCGCTTTCCGCCCGAGCCCAACGGCTACCTGCACATCGGCCACGCCAAGAGCATCTGGCTCAACTTCAGCCTGGCCGCCGAATACGGTGGCGTGTGCCACCTGCGCTTCGACGACACCAACCCCGAGAAGGAAGAGCAGGAATACGTCGACAGCATCCGCGACACCGTGCGCTGGCTCGGCTGGGACCACCACTTCGCCGACGACCCGGCCCGCCCCGGCGTCAAGCAGCCGCACGAATACTTCGCCAGCGACTACTTCGACTTCATGTACCGCGCAGCCGAGTATTTGATCGAGGCCGGCCACGCCTACGTGGACGAGCAGACCGCCGAGCAGATGCGCGCCAACCGCGGCGACTTCGCCACGCCCGGCGTGAACAGCCCCTTCCGCGACCGGCCCCCCGCCGAGAACCTTGCGCGGTTCAGGGAAATGCGCGACGGCCAACATGCCGACGGCGCCATGGTGCTGCGCGCCAAGATCGACATGGCCAGCCCCAACATCAACATGCGCGACCCGGCCATCTACCGCATTCGCCATGCCACGCACCACAACACCGGCGACACCTGGTGCATCTACCCCATGTACACCTACGCGCACCCGATCGAGGACGCGCTGGAGCAGATCACCCACAGCATCTGCACGCTGGAGTTCGAGGACCAGCGCCCCTTCTACGACTGGGTGCTGGAGCGCCTCTGCGAAGGCGGCCTGCTCACCGCCCCGCCGCCAAGGCAGTACGAGTTCGGGCGCCTGAACGTAGGCCACGTCATCACCAGCAAGCGCAAGCTGCGCCAGCTGGTCGACGAAGGCCACGTGACCGGCTGGGAAGACCCACGCATGCCCACCCTGGCCGGCCTGCGCCGGCGCGGCTACACGCCCGAGGCGCTGAAACTGTTTGCCGAACGCTCAGGCGTCACCAAGACCAGCAACGCCTGGACCGACTACGCCGCACTGGATGCCGCCCTGCGCGAAACCCTCGACCCCGTCGCCCCCCGCGCCATGGCCGTGCTGGAGCCGCTCAAGCTCGTCATCACCAACTGGGCCGAAGTCTTCGGCTCAGACGAGCACCTGGAGCCCTGCGAAGCCCCCGTGCACCCGCACCGCCCCGACATGGGCCAGCGCCGCTTCAGCCTGAGCCGCGAAGTGTGGATCGAGCGCAGCGACTACGAAGACACCCCGCCCAAGGGCTTCTTCCGCTTGTTCCCAGGCAACAAGGTGCGCTTGAAATACGGCTACGTTATCGAATGCACCGGCGCTACAAAAGATGAAGCTGGCCGCGCAATCCAGGTCAACGCCGTGCTGCTGAAAGACACCAAGTCCGGCACCCCCGGCGCCGACAGCGTCAAGGTCAAGGGCGTCATCACCTGGGTCGGCGCCGCCGATGGATTGAGCGCCACCGTCCACCTCTACGACCGCCTGTTCACCGAAGAACAGCCCGACGCCGGCGGCCGCGACTTCCTCAGCGTGCTCAATCCCAACAGCCTGCAAACCATGCAGGCCATCGTCGAGCCATCCCTGGCCAGCGCCCAGCCCGAAGACCGCTTTCAGTTCGAGCGGCATGGCTTCTTCGTCGCCGATCGGCGGGAGCATCAGGTGGGCGCGAAGCTTGTGTTCAACCGGATTGCGGGGTTGAGGGACTCATGGGGCAAGCAGTAATTAGGTCCCATCGGCCCTTATCCGCTCCCAGTCGCGCAAAGCTCAGCACGCGGCTGTCGATGCGGTAGAAACACGTGGAACGTACACGGCACCAACGTCCTGTGCGCTGATCACTTTGACATCTACAGGAGACTTTCACCATGCCTCACACGCCCACGATCCGACGTCGCCAAGTCATCAAAGGCGGGGCCCTTGGCGCACTGGCCATGTCGTTGCCGTCGCTCAACGCTTTCGCTGAAGCGGCGTGGCCCAGCAAGGTCATTCGCATGATCGTGGCATTCCCGGCGGGTGGCCCGACAGACACTGCAGCCCGGCTGATCGCGCTGAAGCTGTCGCAGCGACTGGGACAGCAGGTGATGGTGGACAACCGGCCAGGTGCGTCGGGCTCAGTAGGCACGGCAGCCTTCATCAAGATGCCAGCCGATGGCTACACGATTTCAATGTTCGGCATGCCGGCGTTGTTGGCGCCGATCGTGTACCGCAACAACCTGTACGACTCACGCAAGGACTTCACGTGCGTAGCGACGGTGTATGACCTGCCCTACGTGATCGTGGTCAACCCGCAAGTGCTTCCCGGGGTGGATGACCTTCAGCAACTGATCGGCCAGGCGAAAGCCAAGGAGTTGAACTACACCAGCCCGGGCACGGGCAGCATCGGACATTTGTCCATGGAGCAGCTTCAGGATCTGGGTCAGTTCAAGATGCAACACATCCCTTACAAGGGCAGCGCCCCTGCCATGACAGATCTGCTGGGTGGGCAGATCGGCGTGATGTACGCAGATCTGATTGCAGCGATGCCGCACATTGAGTCGGGAAAGATCAAGGCCGTGGCCCTGGGTTCACCCGACGCCAAGACATTTCTACCCAAAGTGCGGGCAATTTCAGAGCAAGGGTTTGCTGGCTTCAACTCCAGTTCGTGGAGCGGCGTCGTTGTACCCAACGGCACGCCGGCTGGGGTGATCGCACGGCTCGACCAGGAACTGAAGGCCATCTTGGCCGAGCCCGACACCAAGGAGCGAATGGAAAAGATTGGTGCCTTGGCAGCTTATCAGTCGCCCGCACAAATGAAGTCGCGTCTGGTGCAGGAGTTCGATCGCTGGAGCAAGGTGGCAACGGAAAAGAACATCTCGGCGTAAGGGGGCAACCTCAATATCGAGGTACAGCGCGCCCTGAAGCGCATCAGCTTCACGGCGTCGCAGTCTGCGGGCCCGCCTACCACGAGTCGTTTCCCCACCTTGCGCCGATGACGTCATCAGCCGCCAGCTGCTTCTCCACAGGACCGTCCAACCCACGCAGCCGAGGCAACGCCAATGCAGCGTTGGCACTGGTCACGGCGGCCCAGTCGTCGATGCGCACACCGCGCAACTGCGCCAGTTCGGCCGCGATGCGCGGCAGCTCGCCCGGCTCGTTGCGGCCCTGGGGCTGGCCGGCGGCGCGTTGCTCGGCGGTGGCGTAGAGCCAGTGCGGCGGGATGTCGGGGGCGTCGGTTTCCATGACGATGGCGTGGGCGGGCAGTTCGGCCGCCAGGGCGCGCAGGCGGGTGGCGCGCTCGTAGGTGACGGCGCCGCCAAAGCCGAGCTTGAAGCCCAGGCCCAGAAACGCCTCGGCCTGCTGCCGGCTGCCGTTGAAGGCGTGGGCGATGCCGCCGGGCACGGCGATGGCGCGCAGGCCTTTCAGCACCTGGTCGACCGCGCGGCGCACGTGCAGGATCACCGGCAGGCCATGGCGGCGCGCCAGCCTGAGTTGCTCGGTGTAGAAATGCTCCTGCCGCGCACGCAGCGGCCCTTGGGCCAGTTCGGGCACGAAATAGTCCAGGCCGATCTCGCCCACGGCCACCAGGCGCGGGTCGTCGGCGTGGGCGCCGAGGGCGTCGTCCAGCCGCGCCAGCGCGTCGTCGTCGGCGCGGGGCACGTACAGGGGATGGATGCCCAGCGCGTAGGCGTCGCCCAAGCGGTGCGCCAGCGTGCGCGTGGCGTCGAAGGCGGCGACTTCGACCGCGGGGATGACGCACAGGGCCACGCCTGCGGCGGCGGCGCGCGCCCGCACTTCGGCCACGTCGGGCGCGAACTCGGCGGCGTCCAAGTGGCAGTGGGTGTCTATCCAGGCCGTCATGGCGGCCATCATGCCGCAGGCGGGTGCCGGGTTGCGCCGAGGGCGCAAGCGGGCCAAACCGTGCTACGGTGCCGGCTCATCGCTTCTCCCTTGTCCCGACTCCCTGGTGAGCCGCATGCGCCGAACCGTGCTTTACAGTCGTTCCGCCCGCCGCCCGGCGACCGCCGCGCCGGCTGCCGAGGTTCCGCCGGTCGCCGCTGCCCAGGCCCGCGCACCGAGCCGGCG
>JAEXBL010000315.1 GCA_023394015.1 Pseudomonadota bacterium
GGCGGTGGGCGAGGGCGTGACCCACCTGCAAGTGGGCGACCGCGCCGCCTACGCCAGCAACCCGCCCGGCAGCTACAGCCAGGCGCGCGTGATGCCGGCGCTGGCGGTGTGCCGGCTGCCCGACGACATCGGCTTCGACACCGCCGCCGCCATGATGCTCAAGGGCCTGACAGTGCAGTACCTGCTGCGCAAGACGCTGCCGGTGCAGGGTCTGCAGGCGGGCGACCACGTCCTGTGGCATGCGGCGGCCGGTGGCGTGGGCCTGATCGCCTGCCAGTGGGCCCGGGCGCTGGGCTACCAGTTGATTGCCACGGCCGGCTCCGACGAGAAATGCGCGCTGGCGCTGGCCAATGGGGCGGCGCACGCCATCAACTACCGCAGCGAGGACTTCGCCGCCCGCGTGCAGGAGATCACCGGCGGCCAGGGCGTGAAGGTGGTCTACGACTCGGTCGGCAAGGACACCTGGGAGAAATCGCTGGAGTGCCTGCGGCCCTTCGGCCTGATGGCCAGCTTCGGCAACGCCAGCGGCCCGGTGCCGCCGTTCGCGCCCGCCATCCTGGCGCCCAAGAGCCTGTACGTCACCCGCGCCACCCTGTTCACCCACATCGCCACGCGCGAAGGCTGCCAGCAGATGGCCGACGAACTGTTCGAGGTGGTGCAGAGCGGCCAAGTGAAGATCCACATCGCGCAGCGCTTTCCCCTGGCCGAGGTACAGGCCGCGCACCGGGCGCTGGAGGCGCGGCAGACAACGGGGTCGACGGTACTAACGCTGTGAGATGTGCCGGTGCTTATCGCGCCTGAACGTGCTTCAAGGCGCCACCACAGTCACCGTCGGAAAGTAGCTGCGATACCGGCTGCCGTCGCGTGTCAGGATCGGCCAGCCGGCGACGGCCGCGTGTGCGCCGATGAAGAAGTCGGCCAGCACCTTGTCCTTGGTGCCACCGCGGCGCCGGTATTCGGCAAAGGCCTTGCCGGCCAGGAACAGGGCGGGCCGCGGGATCTCGACAACCGGCAGTTGCATGCCGTCCAGCGCCTCGTCCAAGGCCTCGAAGCTGGAAAAGGTGAGGGCCAGCTCAGCGTAGATGATCGGGTTGATCACCAGCCGGTGCACCCGTGACTGCGCCTGCAATTGGGTGATTGACCAGTCCGCCCATTCCGGGTCGTCTTCCAATACGTCCACCAGGACGTTGGTGTCCACCAGCATCGCGTCAATCGGCGCGCAGCAGCTTCATCAGGTCCTGCGTGCGCCACTTCACGTCGGCCTTGCCGCGTGCCGCCTCGAAGCGGTCGGGCTGTCGCCGACGCGTGCCGCGGGCGGCGCGCAGCACCACATCGCCTTCGTCATTGAGCGCGAAACCCACGGGCGTGCCGGGCACGAGCCCAAGCGCATCGCGGATGTGCTTGGGCACGGTGACCTGACCCTTGACGGTGATGGTGGTGGTAGCGGTCATCGGTGATGGTCAGTATTACGATCAAGTTTATGGTAATACTTGCAGCTGTCCGTGACAAGGCTCACCCGCCTCGCCACACCCGCAGGATCTCGCCGAGGGTCAACCCGATCGCCCTAGCCGTGATGCTTGCATCGGCCGCGTTGAAGATCGGAAGGTGCCGTCAGATCGCACGCCAGGAACTGCGTGCCGGGAATCGGGTTGTGGCTGACCGGCTCGGCAGGCGTGAAGCCCAGTGATCGGTACAGCGCCTGCGCCGCAACGAACTCCGGCAACACATCCAGGCACATGCGGCGATAGCCCGCGCAGCGGGCTTCGTCCATCATCGATTCGACCAGCCTTCGGCCGACGCGGGCACCTCGCGCGGCGGGCCGAACATAGACGCGTTTGAGCTCACACCGAAGGTGATCCACTTTGCGCAGGGCCGCGCAACCCATGACAGTGCTGTCCTGCCATGCCAGCAAAAGGCGCCCTTCGGGCTGTGCATAGGGGCCCGGCAGAGCGGCGAATTCCGCTTCGTAGTCCTGGAAGTCCAGATTCACAGTCGGGCTGATGACGTATTCCCTGAAGATGGCGACGACTTCGGCCAGTTCGGCCGGCAGGCGGGCGTGTCGAATGCTGATACGCGGACAAAAGACGCGCATGGGGCCTGCCTTCACCGCCCCCGCCGCACCCGCAGCAGCTCGTCCAGGATCAGGCCGATGGCGCCGGCGGTGATGGCGGCGTCGGCCACGTTGAAGGCGGGGAAATGGCCGCGATGGAACAGCGGGCTCAGGAAGCTCCAGTGGAAGTCCAGGAAGTCCACCACGTAGCCGTGCAGCATGCGGTCGATGACGTTGCCGATGGCGCCGCCGAGGATCATGCTGAGCGAGAAGGCGAACAGCTTCTGCTCGGGGTGCTTGCGCAGCAGCCAGACGATGAAGCCCGCCGTGCCCAGCGCCAGGGCGACGAAGAACCAGCGCTGCCAGCCACCCGCGCCGGCCAGGAATGAGAACGCGGCGCCGGTGTTGTGGGCGCGCACGATGTTGAAGAAGGGGGTGACATAGGTGCTGTCGCCCAGCCGGTAGTGGCCCAGGATGAGTTGCTTGGTGAACTGATCCAGCACCACCACCAGCGCGGCCAGCGCCAGCCACAGGGCGAGCGATCCGCCTTTCGATCGGGAACGTGCCACTTCAAGAATCCTTTGTGGGTCAATATTTCATGGGGCCGAAGGCAGCGGAGTAGGCCATGCCAGCGAACGCCGTCGCCGGACCTGTGCCGGCGACTGGCGTCGTTCCCCTCAGGGGGAAGGCGCGCAGCGCCGCAGGGGGAGCGTCATCGTCAGGCGGCGGTGCGGGTTTCGCCCGCGCCGTAGAGGTTGCTGACGCAGCGGCCGCAGATGGTGGGGTGCTCGGCGTCCTGGCCGACGTCGTCGCGGTAGTGCCAGCAGCGCTCGCACTTGGCCGCTTTCGAGGCCTTGACGCTGGTGGACAGGGCGCTGCCCGCTTCCAGTTCGATGGCAGAGGTGATGAAGACGAACTTCAGGTCATCGCCCAGGCTGGCGAGCAGCGCATGGTCTTGCGGCGGCGCGGTGAGCGTCACGTTCGCCTGCAGCGACGAGCCGACTTCGCCTTTTTCACGCAGCGCCTCGATGTCCTTGTTGACGAGCTCGCGGATTTCGCGGATGCGCGCCCACTTGGCCAGCAGCGCGCCGTCGGGCGCATCGAAGCTGGCAAACTCCTCCAGGAAGATCGACTCCGAATCGCCGAACACCTGCCACGCCTCCTCGGCGGTGAAGCTGAGGAACGGCGCCATCCAGCGCAGCATGGCGTGCGTCAGCCGCCACAGCGCGGTCTGCGCGCTGCGGCGCGCCAGCGACTTGGGCGCCGTGGTGTACAGGCGGTCTTTCAGCACGTCGAGGTAGAAGCCGCCCAGGTCTTCGGAGCAGAACAGCTGCAGCTTGGCGACCACGGGATGGAACTCATACACCTCGTAGTGCGCCAGCACCTCGCGCTGGAACTCGGCGGTGCGCGCCAGCATCCAGCGGTCGATCTCCAGCATCTGCCCGGGCGCCACGGCGTCCTGCACCGGGTCGAAGTCGCTGGTGTTGGCCAGCAGAAAGCGCAGCGTGTTGCGGATGCGGCGGTAGGCGTCGATGACGCGCGCCATGATCTTGTCGTCGCCGGCGATGTCACCCGAATAGTCGCTGGCGGCCACCCACAGGCGCAGGATTTCGGCGCCCCATTTCTTGTTGGCCTGTTGCAGGTCGATGCCGTTGCCGAGCGATTTGCTCATCTTGCGGCCCTGCGCGTCCACGGTGAAGCCGTGCGTGAGCAGGCTGCGGTAGGGCGCGCGGCCGCGGATGGCCGAGGCCAGCAGCAGCGACGAGTGGAACCAGCCGCGGTGCTGGTCGTGCCCCTCCAGGTACATGTCGGCTTCCGGCCCGCTGGCGTGGTGCTCGTTGGGGTGCGTGCCGCACAGCACATGCCAGAAGGTGGAGCCGGAGTCGAACCACACTTCCAGGATGTCGTTGAACTTGCGGTAGTGGCGCGCGTCCTCGGCGCCCAGGATGTCCTCCGCCGTCACGCGGCTCCAGGCCTCGATGCCGCCCTGCTCGATGATGTCGGCCGCCTGGTCCAGGATTTCCATGGTGCGCGGGTGCAGCTCGTCGGTCTCCTTGTGCAGGAAGAAGGCGATCGGCACGCCCCAGGCGCGCTGGCGGCTGATGACCCAGTCCGGCCGGCCGGCGATCATGTCGCGCCGGCGCGCCTTGCCGCTGGGCGGGTAGAAGGCGGTGTCCTCGATGGCGCGCAGCGCGGTGGTGCGCAGGGTTTCGGGCGCCTTGTCCTTGGTGAACACGCCTTCGCCCTCGTCCATGCGCACGAACCACTGCGAGGCTGCGCGGTAGATCACCGGCGACTTGTGGCGCCAGCAGTGCGGGTAGCTGTGCGCGATGGTGCTGGTGGCCAGCAGGCGGCCGGCGTCCTGCAGCGTCTGGATGATGACCGGCACCGCCTTCCAGATGTCCAGCCCGCCGAACAGCGGAAAGTCGGCCGCGTAGCTGCCGCTGCCCAGCACCGGGTTCAGGATGTCGGCGTGCGCCAGGCCGTGCGCCACGCAGGAGTTGAAGTCGTCGATACCGTAGGCGGGCGACGAGTGCACGATGCCGGTGCCGTCGGTGTCGGTGGCGTAGTCGGCCAGGTAGACGGGCGACAGGCGGCGGTAGCCTGCATCGACGTCGTACAGCGGGTGCTTGAAGTTCAGCCCGCCCAGCTGATCGCCCATGGCCGTGGCGATGACCCTGCCCTCGATGCCGTAGCGCTGCAGCGCGTCTTCCACCCGCGCCTTGGCCAGCACCAGCAGGCCCTTGGGCGTGTCGACCAGGGCGTGCTCGATGTGCGGGCCGACGTTGAGCGCCTGGTTGGCCGGGATGGTCCAGGCGGTGGTGGTCCAGATGACGATGAAGGCCGGCTTGTCCAGCTTGGGCAGGCCGAAGGCGGCGGCCAGCTTGTCGGGCTCGGCGGCCTCGAAGGCCACGTCCACGGTGTGGCTCTTCTTGTCCTGGTACTCGATCTCGGCCTCGGCCAGGGCCGAGCCGCAGTCGAAGCACCAGTACACGGGCTTTAGGCCCCGGTAGACGAAGCCGCGCTCGATCAGCCGCTTGAACAGGCGCAACTCGCCCGCCTCGTTCGGCTTGTTCATGGTCTTGTAGGGGTTGTCCCATTCGCCCAGCACGCCCAGGCGCTTGAAGTCGGCCATTTGCAGGCCGATCTGCTCGGTGGCGTAGGCGCGGCTCTTGGCCTGCATCTCGTCGCGCGAGAGATTGCGGCCGTGCAGCTTCTCGATCTGGTTCTCGATCGGCAGGCCGTGGCAGTCCCAGCCCGGCACGTAGCGCGCGTCCATGCCCTTGAGCTGGCGCGTCTTGACGATCATGTCCTTCAGGATCTTGTTCACCGCGTGGCCGGCGTGCAGCTGGCCGTTGGCATACGGCGGGCCGTCGTGCAGGATGAACTTCTCGCGCCCGGCGCGCGCGGCGCGCAGGCGGTGGTACAGCCCGCTTTCGTCCCACTGCTGCACCCAGCCCGGCTCGCGCTGGGGCAGGTTGCCCCGCATCGGGAAGGGCGTGTCGGGCAGGTTGAGGGTTTGGCGGTAATCGACTTTGGGGGACTCGGAGCTCATGGCGTGGGCAGGCGAAGAAACGGGGATCAAAACAGCCGCCAGCGCCTGGATGCAGCGCCCAAGCGGCCATGAAATCGGGAGCGGGGCGCTTCGCGGACGGGGCGTCCGCCGCCCCTTCAAATTCGCGCCACGGGAGCGGGCGCGGCGCGGCCCGCCAGCCAGGCGCGGGCGTCGGCGCAATCGCGCGCAATGCCTTCGGTCAGCGCCGCCAGGCTGTGATAGCGCAACTCGTCGTGCAGTTTGTGCAGCAGATCCACGCGGATGATTTTACCGTAGGCCTCTTCGTCGCCCAGTTCCGCGGGCCAGTCGAGCACATGCGTTTCCAGCAGCACCCGGCCGCCATTGACGTCGTCCGGATCGAGGGATGGCCGCACGCCCAGGTTGGCCACGCCGGCCAGCGGCGCGGCAAGGGCCCCCACGCGCCCGGCTTCGCCTGGTTCGCTGCCCCCCAAGGGGGCGCTCGCCGCCCCGGTCAGCCCATGCACCTCGACCACGAAGATGCCGCTGGCGGCCGGCTTCCAGGCGTGGGCGCGGCGCGAAAAGCGCAGGTTCAGGGTGCGAAAGCCATCGCCCTTGCCGGGCGCGGTCTCGGCCAGCGCGCGGCCCAGCTTGCGCCCGTGCACCACGCGGCCGCTGATGGAATACGGCCGGCCCAGCAGCCGCGCCGCGTCCTGCATGCGGCCCTCGGCCAGCGCCTCGCGCACCGTGGTGGACGACACGCGCTCGCCATGCACCTCGTAGCTTTGCATGCGCGCCACGTCGAAGCCCAGGCGCGTGCCGGCGGCGTCCAGCAGCGCGTAGTCGCCCGCGCGCTTGGCGCCAAAGCGAAAGTCGTCGCCCACCAGCACGTAGCGCACGCCCAGGGCGCGCACCAGGATGTCGTCGATGAAGGCCTCGGGCGGCTGGCTGGCCAGCTGCGCGTTGAAGGGCTGCACGATGCACTGGTCGATGCCGCAGCGCGCCAGCTCAGCCAGCTTGTCGCGAAAGGTGGCGATGCGCGGCGGCGCCAGATCGGGCTTGTTGAGCACCGCGGCAAAGTAGTCGCGCGGGTGCGGCTCGAAGGTCATCACGCAACTGGGCACGCCGCGGTGCGCGGCCTCGCTGCGCAGCAGCGCCAGCATGGCCTGGTGGCCCCGGTGCACGCCGTCGAAGTTGCCAATGGTGAGGGCGCAGCCGGGCGCGATGCCGGGGTGGCGCAGGCCGCGGAAGATCTTCATGGGCCGGTATTATCGATCCGCATGACACCGACGCGGCCACCGCCCGCGCTGGCCACTGAGCACCTGGCGCGCTGGGCACGTCTGGCCGGCTGGGCGGGCGCGCTGTGGCTGCTGCTGGCCGCCGCCCTGGCCTTGTGGGACGCGCAGGGCCGCTGGCTGCCACCCGGACACAGCCACGTCACCGTGCTCAAGCTGTTCATTTACTGGGGCAGCTGGGCCACGCTGCCGTGGGGTGCGCAGGCTTTGCTGCAGCTCGCGCGGCGGCGCTGGCGCTGGCTACCGTGGGCGCTGGGGCTGGCATTGGTGGCCTACAGCGGCCTGATCGAGCCGCGTCGATTGCAGGTGCAGCACCACGTCGTGCCGGTGCCGGCGGGGGCGCCGCCCTTGCGCGTGGCGCTGGTGGCGGATCTGCACATCGGCCTGTTCCAGCGCGGCGCGGTACTGGCGCGCTGGGTGGACGCGCTCAACGCGCTGGCGGTGGATGCTGTGCTGGTGGCCGGCGACTGGAGCTACGAGCCATCGCGCGACCTGGTCGCTGCCTTCGCGCCGCTGGCGCGGCTGCGCCACCCGGTGTTCGGCGTGCTGGGCAACCACGACACCGCTGCCCCCGGCGCCGACCTGGCCGGGCCGCTGGCGGCCGCGCTGCGCGGGCACGGCGTGCGCCTGCTCGATGGCGAGCGCGCGGCCTTCCGCGGCTGGGAGTTGGTGGGCCTGGGCGATCTCTGGGGCGCCGACCCGCAGGCCGACATTGCCCGCCACGCCAGCACACCACCGCAGGGCCTGCCGCGACTGGTCATCGCCCACCAGCCCGACACCGCCGCGTTGCTGCCACCCAGCGCAGCCATGCTCATCGTCAGCGGCCACACGCATGGCGGCCAGATCATGCTGCCGTGGATCACCCAGCACCTGGTGCTGCCGGGCATGAGCCCGCGCGGCTGGTACCAGGGCCGCCATGCCACCGCCGCCGGTACGCTGGTGGTGACCCCCGGCACCGGCACCATCGGCCTGCCGGCGCGGCTGGGCGTGGTGCCGCGCATTGATGTCATCGAGCTGAGGCCGCAGTGAGGTGCACGTGCCATCCGTGGGCGCGGCCTGCGCCCGGTGCGGCACCGGCGTTCATCCTTTTTTCATAGCGCCTTGCTTCGGCTGCGCAAGCCCCACGACGCAAAAGCGTCATGAAATAGAGTTATATTGCGCCATGGTGCCCGGCGCGCGCGTGACCGGGCACTGCGGGCGGCCGGCACTGGCAACGCCGGCCCACACAAACTTCGGTTTCCGTGCAAGGGGTCGTTTTGTGAAGGTGCTCAAGCTGTCGGCAAAGGGCTTGCCGCAATCCTGGATCTCGCTGCAGCAGGCGGTGATCCACTACGCCGCCGAAGAGGTGCGCTGGGAGGCCGGCCAGCAGATCGCCGTCTTCCGCGGCGGGCACAACGCGCGCACCGGCGCGCAGTCGGTGATCACCATCAACAGCATCATCGGCACCCGCGGCGTGCCCAACATCAACCCGTTCGATCTGCGACCGGGCCTCACCAACGGCAAGCTGTTCGCGCGCGACCGCAAGCTGTGCGCCTACTGCGGCGGGCATTTTCACGAAAGCGAGTTGACGCGCGAACACATCGTGCCGCTGGCGCAGAACGGCCACAACGGCTGGATGAACGTGGTCACCGCCTGCCGCGCGTGCAACCACCGCAAGAGCGACCGCACGCCCGAGCAGGCGCGCATGCCGCTCTTGTATGCACCCTACGTGCCCAGCCTGTGGGAAGACTTCATCCTGCGCAACCGCCGCATCCTGGCCGACCAGATGGAGTTTCTGATGGCGCACCTGCCCAAGAACTCGCGCCTGCACGGTTGATGAAGAGGTTGAGCGTCGGGCGTTGAGCGTTGAGCGCGGAAGAAGGTGGGCTGTTACGCTCAACACCGAACGCCCAACGCTGAACCTCAAAAAATGCCTCGACTGATCTTCTTCTGCGGCCACGCCGGCACCGGCAAGACCACGCTGGCGCGCCGCACCATCGCCGCGCTGATGGCCCAGGCGCACGCGCAGTGCAGTGGCCAATCTTTCTGCTTGCTCGACAAGGACACGCTGTACGGCGACTACAGCTCGGCCGTGATGGGCGTGCTGACGGGCGACCCCAACGACCGCGACAGCCCGCCCTACCTGCAGCACCTGCGCAACCCCGAATACCACGGCCTGATGAACACCGCGCGGGAGAACCTGGGCCTGGGTGTCAGCACCATCGTCGTCGGCCCGCTGTCGCGCGAGGTCAAGGCCCACCGGTTGACCGACCGCGCCTGGCTGGGCGTGGCCGACGACGTGCAGGTGCACATCGTCTGGGTCACGCTGCAGGAAGACGAAGCACGCCGCCGCATCACCGCGCGCGGCAACGCCAACGACGCCTGGAAGCTGGCGCACTGGGACGACTACCGCACCCGCCTGTTCACGCTGGACCCGCGTGAGTACCCCGAACTGCTGATGTTCGACAACACCGCCGCCGGCGCGCCCGAGTTTGACGCGCTGCTGCAGTTGTTGAGCGTGCAGGGCGACAGCGTCGGGGCGCAGTGACGCAGGGCGCTGCCGCGCAACGCCTCAAATAGAACGGATCCCCATCCCCGGCGCCTGCGGAACAGGCGCCCGCAGGGGCGTTAGGCCGTGGCGCAGTGTGCTATGGGTACACACACGGCGCGCTGCAAAGCCAGCAAGTGTCCGTGTGCGGGGGAGTATCGTAGAATCCATTGCAGCCAGTTAGTGCAAGGGAGGACACGGGCATGAGCCTGGGTAAAAGCATGACGGTGCGCGGTCAGAGCTTGCCGCGTCGGGCTTGGGCTGCAGCCTTGATTCTGGGGCTTGGCATGGCCGGGACCGCACAGGCGAACGTGGTTGACTTCGTGCTGGGCATGCGCGCCTCGGGTACCGCGCCCTTTGACGGTAGCGCAGGGCCGGGGCAGGATGCGGCGGCGTCGGACGACGTGGTGCGCACCAACGACAGCTTTGTCTACCGTGTCGGCTATTCGCTGGCCCCGGCGGACAGCAACCGGCTGGTCACCGTCAGCATGGGGACCATCACGATGCCCGCCGGGTATTCGGGGCCGGCCCTCGCCCCGGCTGAACTGGCGTATTTCTCGGTGGCCGATCTGCCCACCGGCCCCAACGGATGCAGCAACATCCAGAGCACGCCGGTGCCATGGCCGCCGGCGGCGGGCACCACGACCTCGGGCGTCAGCGCCGACGGCCAGCACATCGTTTGCTACCAGGCCGGCAACTCCAGTGGCAGCAACATGGACTTCACCGCCCGCGTGGGCGGGGCGGCGCCCAATGGCACCGCCATCGCGCCGCCTGCGGTGAGCTTTCAGTCCGCCAACAACCCGCTTGTCAACACACCCACCATACTGAACGGCCCCATTGGCGACGAAACCTTTTATGGCGCTCCTGCGCTCAAGGTGTCAGCCGCACCGCGCTGGCAGGTGGCCAAGAAGGCGGCGAGCAATGGTGCGATGTTTGTGCCCCAATCGGGTCCGGGCGGTGAAAACGGCTACATCCTGGCCTTCAACATCGGCGTCTATGCCCAGGGTTCGCGCAAAGGCCTGGAGGCTCTGCAGCCCAACTACAGCATTGCCGAGAATTTCAGCGATGCCGACATGCCCAATGCGCGGCTGATCGACTGGGACATCAGCGTACCCGAGTTTTCCACCAGCCTGCCCATGGGCCCCGGCGCCGAGCCCGCTCACCAGAACGGTTGCGGCGACTGGCGTACTCAACTGCGGCGCGTGGGCAATTACTTTGACAACGGCCACTACGGGGTCAACGATACAGGCGCCACCCCGAACACCGCCGACAACGCCCGTTACACCGTGGCGCGCGGCGGCACCTGCAGGGCCACCGCGATCGACAACTCGGCCAAGACCGCCACGCTGGCGCTGTCGGGCACCGACTTCTCGCTGCAGCACTATCCCACGGTGGAGGGCGTTTCCGGCGCTGGCGGCACCCTGGTGGATATCAGCAACCTGGACGCACCGACCAACCAATGGTGGGTTGCCAGCAAGTCGATCCTGATCTGGGTGCCCATAGACGACCTGACGCCAAACACGCTGGAGAAGCTGACCAACACCGCCACGCTCAGCGGCAGCTCGGTCACGGGGCAGGCCAACCCGCCCTCCAGTGTCTCCGCCGACGCCGGGGTGACGCGCAGCACCGACGGCGGACACAGCAAGATCTACACTGAGCCCGCCGTCTGGACGCTGCCCGCCGGCGCGCGCCCAGCGGTGCGCGACCCCAACCACACCAGTGACAACGTGGTCAACCAGGCCTCGGCCGGGCAACTGCTGGCGGCGCGCCTGTCGGTCTACAGCTACTCGGCGACGGACTACGGGCCGGGCTACTTCTGCGAGAAGATCGACAACACGCGCCTGACGCTGGTCGACATGCGAGCGGTAAACGTTTATGGCAGCAACCGGGTCAAAGACCCCGGCACGGGTCTGGTCGCGGCATACCAGACCGGCTCGGCGGCTGCCACGCCGGTCACCTGGGCGCTGGGCGTGGGGGGTGCGGGCACCAGCGGCGGCACCTGGAGCGGCCGCAACACAGCCGTTACCGAATATCCGCCAGGCCCGATCACCGGCGGCGCTGGAGCCACCGCGCATGTCAGCGCGTTGTGCGACGAACCGGACATCAGCTGGTACGCCTCGATCGAAGACCTGACAAACGCCGGCCACAGCCTGGGCCAGGTGACGCGGGTGCGCGGCAGCTACAACAGCTTTCAGGCGGCGACGCAAATTCTGGCCTTCATACCCTTGCGGGTGCTGGGCAACTACGCGTATTCGGGCACCGATACCTTGCCGGGTGGCGGCACCATCAGCTTTGCACAAGGCGACCCGACTGCTGGCGCCATCGTGCCCAACCAGAGCGTGTGGCTGCGCCAAGCCTCGGCTCCGGCGACGCTGATGAGGCGCGCGGATGCCCTGCGCATCGTGCAGACCGAGTACACGCAGATTACCAAGCGCGCCGCGGCGCCTCACAACATCAACGGCGGCCAGGTGGCGCGGGGTGCGCATGTCACCTACGAGTTGCAGGCCAACCTCAGCAGCACCAGCGGCCCGGGCACGGCCACGGTCGAGGTATGGGACGTGCTGCCCCGGCACCTGTCCTACGTGCCGGGCAGCAGCCGGTGGGGTGGTGCGTCCCTTTCTGACCCGACCTGCTGGGACCCTGGCGTGACGCCGCCGGTGCCGGAACGGTTTGCCGCCAGCTCGGTGGCGCCGGGCTTCCAGGCCTGTCGCTGGACCCTGCCCAGCCAGCCGGTGGTGGAGGCACCGCTCGGCGATGCGTCGGCCAACCTGCCGCTGCTGACTTTCGAGGCCGTGGTGGGCCTTGACGCGCCGCCCGGCGCGGCCCTGCTGAACACCTCGTTTGCCGATTCCAGCGGCAACCTGCTGGGAAAGGATTCGGGCAAGGCGCAATACCAGGGGGCGACCCGTGGCTTTCAATGCGCGACGAGCGGGTCGGTGTGCAGCTTCGGTAACTGGACGCTGAACGTTTCCAGCGCCGCCGGCATCGTGCTGAACAAGGGTGTCAGCGCCGGGCAGGTGCCGGTGGATGCCGGCTTTACCTACGCGCTCGAATACGCGGCCGTGGGCACCGCGCTCAGCGATCTGCGCCTTCTGGATGTGCTGCCTGTCAGCGGCGATGGGCGGGGCAACAGCTTCAGCGGCTCACTGCGGCTGAGCGGCCCCATTGCCACGCCCGTGGCAGAGGCCGGTCCGCCAGCGACGGCGGCCGACCCGGCTCTGGTGGTGCGCTACACCATCAATGCACCGGGCAACATCAACCGCGATCCTTACGACGCCAGCCACGACCTGACAGGCACCGGCAACAACACCGCCACCGGGACCAACTGGTGCACAGTGGCGCAATTCGGCTCAATCGGTTGCCCGGCGAACGCGGGTGCGGCCACGGCCTTCATGGCCTTGCCGCGCGCGGGCGCCGACGGCCTCATCCCCGCCAACACGGCTTACCGGCTGCGCGTGCCGGTGGTGGCCACGGGCAACGTCCGTGGTGATCGGTACGTCAATGACTTCGTGGCCGACTCGCCATCGCTGTCGGCGCGGCGGCCGGGCTCCAATGCACCGGGCACCCTGGTGGCGATGCCGGATCTGGTGCTCGGCAAGACGGCCAGCCCCGCCAGCATTGCCCACGGCGCGACCACGGTGTTCAGCCTCACGGTGCGCAACAACAGTGGTGCCGGTGTGGTCCCCATTGCCGACGTGCCGGGTACCCAGATCACCGTGATTGACACCCTGCCGGCCGGGCTGCAGGCGCAGCTGCCGGTGACCGGCGGCACTGGCTGGGATTGCACCGCCTCCACCATCAGCCAGGTGCAGTGCAGCTACACCGGAGCGCTGCCGGTGGCGGCAGGCCAGCAGGTGGGCGGTGTCATCAGCGTCACCGCCATCGGCAATGTGCCGGGGGTGCAGGTCAATACCGCCAGCGTGAGCCTGAGTGGGCAGTCGGAGAGCCCGCCGGACAACAACAGCGACAGCGCCACGGTGACGGTGCAGCCGAACAGCGGCCAGACAGTGTCGGGTCGCGTCTACCGCGAAGCCAGCTCGCCGGCCAACACCACGGACGACGGACACGGCACCGACCCGGGCATTGGCGGGGTGAGCGTGCGCATGGTGTGCACCTCGCCAGCCTACGACCAGATCGTGACCACCGGGGCCGATGGCAGCTATGCATTCACTGGTGTCACCTCGGGCGCCGAGTGCACCATCACCCAGACGCAGCCGGGCGGTTATGTCAACGCCTATACCCTGCAGGGCCCCGGTGCCACGGGTGCCAGCGACGTCTCGCTCACGGGCGACAGCAGCATCACCCTGACGGTGCCGCCCGGCGGCTCCAGCGGCAACAGCTTTGCTGAAACGCTGGGCGGCTTCGGTGGCGGTGGCGGCGTGACCGCCGTGCCGACGCTTCAGGGCTGGTTGCTGGGTTTGCTGGCAACTCTGATGGGCGGTCTGGCAGCACGGTGTCGTCGCAAGGCGGCCTGATGATGCCTTACCCCCAGGCGCTGAAGCGCCTGGGGTAGTGCCTGCGGCGGCGGTCTTCGACGGCCTGCCGTCGGATGCCATGCTGGGGGCGCAGCAAAAAGCCCGCACAAAGGCGGGCTGGGGATGATGGACCAGCGTAGCGCCTGTCAGGCAAACACGCCAGCGGTGTCGGTCATGCGCTCGCTGACTTCACCGAGGTGGTGCAGGGTATCGCCCCAGCACATCTCCATCTGCGTCAGCCGCTTGAAGTAGTGGCTGCCGACGTATTCGTCGGTCACGCCGATGCCGCCGTGCAGCTGCACCGAGTCCTGGCCGATCAGGCGCATGGCCTGGCCAAGCTGCACCTTGGCGCGCGACAGCGCCTGGCGGCGCTCGGCCTCGGGGGCGTTCAGCTTGAGCGTGCCGTAGTAGCTCATGCTGCGCGCCAGCTCCAGCTGCATCTTCATGTCGGCCACGCGGTGGCGCAGCGCCTGGAAGCTGGCGATGACCACGCCGAACTGCTTGCGCTGGTTCATGTAGTCGACGGTGAGCTTCAGCGTCTGCTCCATCGCGCCCACGCCTTCGGCGCACAGGCAGGCGATGCCGACGTCGGCCGCGTGCGTCAGCGCCGCCAGACCGTCGGTGGTGACGAGGGTGGCGGGCGCGTTGTCGAGCTTCACGTCGGCGGCGCGGGCCTCGTCCTGCGTCAGATAGCCGCGGGTGCTGACGCCCGGGGCATTGCGCTCGACCAGGAACAGCGCCAGTTGTCCATCCAGCAGGGCAGGCACCACGAAGGCGTCGGCCTGGTCGCCAGCGGGCACGATGTTCTTAAGCGCCGTCACCGTGTAGCCGTCACCGGCCTTGGTGGCCTGGGCTTCGCACACGTTGAGCCGGTAGCGCGCCTTGCGCTCCTGGTGTGCCAGCACCACCAGCGCCTCGCCGCTGGCGATCCTGGGCAGCCAGGCCTGCTTGACGGCGTCGCTGCCGTGGGCCTGGATGGCGGCGCTGGTGACGAAGGCCTGCGCCAGCGGTTCGCAGACGATGCCGCGGCCCAGCTCTTCCATCACCACCATGGCCTCGACTGGGCCCATGCCCAGGCCGCCGTGGTCTTCGTCGATGGTGATGCCGGCCAGGCCCAGGCCGGCCAGCTCGTCGTACACGGCGCGGTCAAAGCCGCCGGCAGCCACGATTTGCTGGCGGCGCTCGAAGTCGTAGCTTTTTTCGACCCACTTGGCGACGGCGTCGCGCAAGGCCTGTTGGTCGTCGGAGAAATCGAAGTCCATGTTTGTCTTCCTTGGTCTGTTCTGTCTCCCTCTCGCGCCTGCGGGAGAGGGAGGCGAAGCCGGCGCTTCAGCCGAGCACCGTCTGCGCCACGATGTTGCGTTGCACCTCGTTCGAGCCGCCGTAAATGGTGGTCTTGCGGTAGTTGAAGAAGTTCGACGCCAGCGGCGCGTTGGCCACGTTGCCGCCCGGAAAGCCGCCAAAGGCCTGGTCGCCCTGCCAACCGGCGTCCATCGCCTCGTGGATCCAGGGCAGGCTGTAGGGGCCGGCGGCCAGCATCATCAGCTCGGTGTAGCGCTGCTGGATCTCGCTGCCCTTGATCTTCAAGAGGCCGGCGATGTCGAGCGCGTTGCGGCCGGATTTCTCGGCGCTGAGCACGCGCAGCACCAGCATCTCCAGCGCCACGACGTCGACCTCCAGCAGGGCGATCTGGTCGCGAAAGCGCTGGTCGTCCCACACGCCTTCGGCCTTGGCGATGCGCTTGAGGCGCTCCAGCTCGCGCTTGGCGCGGTTCACGTCGGCGATGTTGGTGCGCTCGTGGCTGAGCAGGTGCTTGGCGTAGGTCCAGCCCTTGTTCTCCTCGCCGATCAGGTTCTCCACCGGCACCTCGACGTTGTCGAAGAACACGTCGTTGACTTCTACTTCACCGTCCAGCAGCTTGATCGGGCGCACGCTGACGCCGGGCGACTTCATGTCGATCAGCAGGAAGCTGATGCCGGTCTGCGGCTTGCCCTCGTTGCTGGTGCGCACCAGGTTGAACATCCACTCGCCGTACTGGCCCAGCGTGGTCCAGGTCTTCTGGCCGTTGACGATGTACTTGTCACCCTTGCGCTCGGCCTTGGTGCGCAGCGAGGCCAGGTCGGACCCCGAGCCCGGCTCGCTGTAGCCCTGGCTCCACCACACCTCGCCGCTGGCGATGCCGGGCAGAAAGCGCTCCTGCTGCTCCTTGTTGCCGTAGGCCATGATGACGGGCGCCACCATCACCGGCCCGAAGGGCACGATGCGCGGCGCGCCGGCCATGGCGCACTCCTCTTCGAACAAGTGCTTTTGCACCGCGTTCCAGCCCGGGCCGCCGAACTGCGCCGGCCAGCCGTAGCCCAGCCAGCCCTTCTTGCCCAGAATCTTCGCCCAGCGCTGCATGTCGTCGCGCGTCAGGCGTTGCGCCTGGTGCACCTTGGCGGCAATGTCCTGCGGCAGGTTGTTCTTGACCCAGTCGCGGATCTCGTCGCGAAAGGCCAGTTCTTCGGGGGTGAATGCCAGATCCATGTGTGATCGTCTCCTTGTCAACCCGGATTTTTAGCATGGTCGTCGTCGAAATCGCGTCCAACAGGCGACACCGGCAGGCCCAATTCGGCGCACAGGCGCTCCACCGTGGCGCGCAGCGCGGCCACCTCGGCCTCCAGCGCCGATAGGCGGTCATTTTGGCCACCGGCGCTGGTGGGATAGGCGCCGGCAGCTATCGAATCAGGAGTAGTCGAGGCCTCCACCGGGCCGCACAGCAGCTGCGCCCAGCGCGCCTCGCGTTCGCCCGCTGCGCGCGGCAGCTGCACCACCAGCGGGCCGCCCTTGTCGTCGGGGCGTTCGGCCAGCTCGTGCAGAAAGCCTTCCACCGAGGAGATGTCGGCAAAGCGGTGCCAGCGCTCGGCGTTGATGCGCAGCTCGCCCGCCGTCTGCGGCCCGCGCAGCATCAGCAGGCCCAGCAGCGCGGCCGACTGGTCGGGCACGCCGAACACGCGCTGGAAGTTGTGCTCGTACTTCGCCACCCGGCTGCCGTGCGATTCGATCACCAGGTTCAGGCGCTTCAGCTCGTCCAGCGCCTGCTGCGCCTCGGCGTCGCCGAGCGCCATCACCGGCTCGCGGCTGGTCTTCTGGTTGCAGCCGGTCACCACGAGGTTGAGCGACAGCGGGTAGGTGTCGGGCACGGTGCGGGCCTTTTCCATCAGCGTGGCCAGCACGCGCGCTTCGGTGGGGGAGAGGGGACGAACATGCATGGGACAAGGATAATCTCGCCGCCATGAAGCACATCGTCATCCTGATTTCCGGCACCGGCACCAACATGGCCGCCATCGTGCGCGCCGCCAAGCGCGAGCGCTGGGCCGAGCGGCTGGGGGCGCGCGTGGCGGCGGTGATCAGCAACCGGCCGGGCGCCGCCGGCTTGCGGGTGGCGCGGGAGGCCGGCATCGCCACCGCCGTGGTGGACCACCAGGCGTTCGCCAGCCGCGATGCCTTCGATGCCGCGCTGGCGGCCGAGATCAATCGGCACGATCCGGCACTGGTGGTGGTGGCCGGCTTCATGCGCATCCTCACGCCCGCCTTCGTGGCGCATTACGCGGGGCGCCTCGTCAACATCCACCCCAGCCTGCTGCCGGCCTTTCCCGGCCTGCACACGCACCAGCGCGCCATCGACGAAGGTTGCAAGCTGGCCGGCGCCACCGTGCACCAGGTGACGGCCGAGTTGGACCATGGCCACATCCTGGCGCAGGCGGCGGTGCCGGTGCTGCCGGGCGACACGGCCGACACGCTGGCCGCGCGCGTGCGCACGCAGGAGCATCTGATCTACCCGCGCGCCATCGCCGATTTGCTTCGAAAAACGTAGCTTCTTGCGCTTGATGTGCAAGCGCTGGAGCCGGTTTTTATCAAGAACGCACTGCCCGGGGTGCGACAATCGCCCCCATGCACCCCAAAGCCCTGCTCGACGCCGCCACCGAACTGGTGCGGCGCGTTCTGTTGCTCGACCACCCCGCCGACGCCGTGGTGTCGCGTTATTTCCGCGAACAGCGCGCGCTGGGCCCGCGCGAGCGCGCCACGCTGGCCGAGACCGCCTACGCCGTGCTGCGGCGCAAGCGGCTGTACGAGCACCTGGCGCTGTCCGGCCGCGGCGCGCGCGAGCGGCGGCTGGCGGTGCTGGCCTTTCATGCGCCGCGCGACTTTCTCAAGAGCGCGTTGACCGAGCCCGAGAAAGCCTGGGTCGACGCCTGCGACGCCGTGCGTGACGATGAACTGCGCCCCGAGCACCGCCACAACCTGCCCGACTGGCTGGCCGCCCACCTGCGCGAGCAGGTGGGCCGCGACTTCGACGCCCTGGCCGCGGCCTTGCTGGAGAGCGCGCCGCTGGACCTGCGCGTGAACACGCTGCAGCAAAAAAGAGAGCAGGTGGCGCAGGAGCTGCAAGCGCTGGGCGTCGACTTGGCCCCCACGCCGCATTCGCCCTGGGGCCTGCGCCTGGCGGCCAAGCCGGCGCTGCAAAAGCTGGACGCCTTCAAGCGCGGCGCCATCGAGGTGCAGGACGAGGGCTCGCAACTGCTGGCGCTGCTGCTGGATGCCAAGCGCGGCGAGATGGTGGCCGACTTCTGCGCCGGCGCCGGCGGCAAGACGCTGGCCATCGGCGCCAGCATGCGCAACACCGGGCGGTTGTACGCCTTCGACGTGTCGGCGCACCGGTTGGACGCGCTCAAGCCCCGGCTGGCGCGCAGCGGCCTTTCCAACGTGCACCCGATCGCCATCGCGCACGAGCGCGACGAGCGCGTGAAGCGCCTGAAGGGCAAGATGGACCGCGTGCTGGTGGATGCGCCCTGCACGGGCCTCGGCACGCTGCGCCGCAACCCCGACCTGAAATGGCGCCAGTCGCCGGCCGACGTGGCCGAGCTGGCGGCCAAGCAGCAGGCCATATTGACCAGCGCCGCACGGCTGGTGAAGCCCGGCGGCCGGCTGGTCTACGCCACCTGCAGCCTGTTGCCCGACGAGAACGAGGCCGTCGCCGCCGCCTTTGGCGCCACCCACGCCGACTTCGCGCCGCTGAACGTGGCCGAGCTGCTGGCCGGATTGAAGGTGAACGATGCAGCCAGCCTGTGTGCGCCCGCCGTGGCAGGCGAGGGCGGCATCGAGCCCGGCCGTTTTCTGCGCCTGTGGCCGCACCGGCATGGCACCGATGGCTTTTTTGCCGCTGCCTGGCAGCGCCTGGATTGAGCAGTGCGCAGCGAACCTTGTGGCGCGCCGCGGCTCCAATGCGCGTCGGCGGCGCAGGCGCCTGCCGCGTTGTAGTTGTTGAGCGCCCGCGTTCTGTCGGGCGCTTGTTTCTGTAAAGACCTCCCGTTTCATGACCCTGTTTTCTGATTTCCCGGCGCTGGACGCCGCCGCCCACTGGCTGGCCCATGGCCTGCTGGGCCTGGCCTGGTGGCAGGTGCTGCTGGTCGGCCTGGTGCTGACGCACATCACCATCGTCAGCGTCACGCTGTATTTGCACCGGCATTCGGCGCACCGCGCGCTCGATCTGCACCCGGCGGCGCAGCATTTCTTCCGCTTCTGGCTGTGGCTGACCACCGGCATGACCACCAAGGCCTGGACGGCCATCCACCGCAAGCACCACGCCAAGTGCGAGAAGGCCGAGGACCCGCACAGCCCGCAAATCCATGGGCTGCGCAAGGTGCTGTGGCAGGGCGCCGAGCTGTACCGCGCCGAGGCGAAGAACGACGACACCCTGCGCCGCTACGGCCACGGCACGCCCGACGACTGGATCGAGCGCCACCTCTACAGTCGCCACTCGGTGCTGGGCGTGGGCCTGATGCTGCTGATCGACCTGGCCCTGTTCGGCGCCCTGGGCGCCGCGCTGTGGGCCCTGCAGATGGCGTGGATCCCGTTCTGGGCCGCCGGCGTGGTCAACGGCGTGGGGCATTACTGGGGCTACCGCAACTTCGAGGCGCAGGACGCCAGCACCAACCTCGTCCCCTGGGGCATCGTCATCGGCGGCGAGGAACTGCACAACAACCACCACACTTACCCGACCTCGGCCAAGTTCTCGGTCAAGCCGTACGAGTTCGACATCGGCTGGGTCTACATCTGCCTGCTCGGCAAGCTGGGCCTGGCCGCGCCCAAGAAAACGCCGCCGCGCCTGGCCTATGGCGCCGTGCGCCCGGTCGCCGACCAGACGCTGGAGGCGCTGATCGCCCACCGCTACGAGGTCATGGCCAGCTACGCGCGCCAGGTGCGCGCCGTGCTGCGCCAGCAGACCGCGCATGCCGGCGAGCGCACCCGCGCACTGCGCCTGGCGCGCCGCTGGCTGCACCGCGACGCCGAGCAGGTGCCCGCCACCGCGGTGCCGCAACTGGCCGCCACGCGCGCCGCCTACCCGGCGCTGGACAAGATGCTCACCATGCGCGAGGAGCTGCGCCAGCTGTGGCTTTCCACCGGCCGAACGCGCGAGCAACTGGTGGCCGACCTGCAGGCCTGGTGCCAGCGCGCTGAAAGCAGCGGCATCGCCGCGCTGCGCGAGTTTTCGCTGAAGCTGCGCGCCGCACGGTAACCCCCCTGTGGCGCTGACGCGCCTTTCCCCCTGAGGGGGGACAACGCTGGTGGCCGGGGAGACCCCGGCCACGGCGTTCCGGGGCGGCCTGCTCCGCGGCCATCGGTCCATTGATGGTGTCGGGTGACTTGGCCTGCACCGTGCCATGGCCGCAGGCGGCTTCTTTCAATCTTCCTGCGAAAGCCATCTCGGGCTTTGGGGTGGCGTGGGCTGCCGGCGGGGCTGTGAAAGAATCCCGGCATGATCGACTGCGACGTGCTCATCATCGGCGCCGGCATCGCGGGCGCCTCGTTGGCCTGGCGCCTGGCGCGCGGCGGCCGTTCGGTGCTGCTGCTGGAGCGCGAGGCGCAGGCGGGCACCCACAGCAGCGGCCGCTCGGCGGCCATGTTCATGGAAAGCTATGGGCCGCCCGGCGTGCGGGCGCTCACGCGCGCCAGCCGCGCTTTCTACCTGCAGCCGCCGCCTGGCTTTGCCGAGCAGCCGATCCTGCAGCCGCGCGCGGCGCTGTTCGTCGCCACCCCGGCCCAGCACGCCGAGTTGACCGCGCTGCACGAGGAGCTGGCGGCCAGCGGCACCCGGCTGTCGCTATTGAATGCAGAGCAGATCGCCCAGGCCGCGCCGGCGTTGAAGCCCGGCTTGTTCGACCAGGCCCTGCTGGACGCCGACGGCTACGACATCGACGTCGATGCCTTGCTGCAAGGCTTTCTGCGCGGCGCGCGGCAGGCCGGTGCGCGGCTGCTCACCGCCACCGAGCCCGCGCGGGCCGAGCGCACGGCCGAGGGCTGGCGCGTGGTGCTTGCCAACGGCGAGCACGTAGGGGCGCGCACCGTGGTCAACGCCGCCGGCGCCTGGGCCGACGAGGTGGCGGCACTGTTCGGCGCCGCGCCCATCGGCATCGAGCCGCGCCGGCGTAGCGCCTTCACCTTTCGCCCGCCCGAGGGGCTGGACGTGTCGGCCTGGCCGATGGTGTCGGCGGTGGACGAGACCTGGTACTTCAAGCCCGACGCCGGCCAGTTGCTCGGCTCGCCCGCCAACGCCGACCCGGTGGCGCCGCACGACGTGCAGCCGGAGGAGCTGGACATCGCCCTCGGCATCCACGCCATCCAGGAGGCGACCACGCTGGAGAGCCGCCGCCCCACCGCCACCTGGGCCGGCCTGCGCAACTTCGTGCGCGACGGCGAGATCGTGATCGGCTTCGACGGCGACTGCCCCGGCTTCTTCTGGCTGGCGGCGCAGGGCGGCTACGGCATCCAGAGCGCGGCCGGCGCCAGCTTGCTGGCGGCCAGCCTGATCGAGGGCGGCGCGCTGCCGGACGAGCTGGCGCGCCACGGCGTCGATCCGGCGGTGGTGGCGCCGTCGCGGCTGCGCTGAGGCCTTGCAGGCGCGGGCGATTCAGGCGCCAGCCAGCGCGCGCAGGCCGTTCAGGTCGATCAGGTTGAGCACGCGGCCGGAGCCGCTGATCAGGCTGCGCTCGCGCAGGTGGCGCAGCACGCGCGACAGCGTCTCGGGCGCGATGCCCAGTTGCGCGGCGATCATGCGCTTGCGCTGGCGCAGCATCACGGCCAGGCCGGCGGGGGCGTCCTGCGCCGGCTCGGCATGGCGCAGCAGCCATTCGGCGCAGCGCGCCTCGGCGTCCTTGGCCAGGCGGCTGACGGCCAGCTCGGACTGCTGGCGGTGCGCCCGCGCCACGTCGCGCAGCACGCCGTGCGCGGCCTCGGGCAAGGCGCTCAGGGCGGCGGCAAAGTCGGCCAGCGGCACACGGCGCAGCCTGACTTCGGAATCGGCAATCGCGTCCACCAGCGGCGGCAGGCCCAGCACGGCGCAACTGGCGTCCAGCCAGCAGGGGCCTTCGACCATGCCCAGCTGGTGCGCCAGCACGCCCTGGTCGGCAATGCCCAGGGCCACGCGGCCGCGGTCGATGTGGATCACGTGCGGCAGGGGCTCGGCACGGCGCATCAGGGGCGTGCCGGGCGGCAGGGTGCAGGGCTCACCCGGCCAGTCGGTGAAGGTGCGAGTCAGCATGCGGGCACTGTGCCCCCCGCCCGCGCCCCGGGCATTGACCCATGTCAACGGGCGGGCCTGCGGCGGCTTGGGGTTGTCACCCAGCCGGCGCGGGCTGAAGCAGCAGCAGGGCGCGAAAGTCGTTGACGTTGGTGTGCGTCGGCCCGGTCACCAGCAGATCGCCCAGCGCCTGGAAGAAGCCGTAGGCGTCGTGCCGCGCCAGGTGCTCGGGCAGGGCGATGCCGGCGGCCTGGGCGCGGGCCAGGGTGTCGGGCGCCACCAGGGCGCCGGCGTTGTCTTCCACGCCGTCGATGCCGTCGGTGTCGGCGGCCAGGCCCCACACGCGCGGCTGCGCCTGCAGCGCGGCGGCCAGGCCCAGGCAGAACTCGCCCGCGCGCCC
>JAEXBL010000318.1 GCA_023394015.1 Pseudomonadota bacterium
CGCAGTGCCGGCCAGCGCCCCGCGCCCCGCGCGCGCCGAAAGCCACGGCTACGCCACGCACTGGCAGCGCCCGGCCGTGCGTGCGGCGGGCGACGGCGTGGAGGTGCTGCCGCAGGGCTGGGGCCGCGGCGTGCGGGTGGTGGTCACGTCCAGCGCCGGCATCGGCCAGGTGGAGGTGCGGCCGGTGCGCGGCGTGTGGCCGCACCGGGTGCAGGTGCAGTTTCAGCACGCGCCAGGCCGGCCCTTCGAGGCGCTGGAAGGCCTGCGCTTTCAGGCCGTGAACCCGGCGCACCGGGCCGGCGACGAGGTGGCGCCGCCGGTGCCCGACGGCTTCAGCGTCTGGCAGCGCGAGGGCCGCTTCTGGGTCGCCCTGCCCGAGGGCTGGCTGCAAGACCAGCAGACGCTGCGCATCGCCTGGGTGGATCGCTACCGACGCTGACGGGGCGCGTTGCGTCGGCGCTGGCTGGAGCTGTTCACAGCACCCACTTGGCCAGCGGGTGCGTGCTGAGCGTGCGGTACAGCTCGTCGAGCTGCGCGCGGCTGGTGGCCAGCACGGTGAGCGTCACGCCCAGGTACTTGCCGCCGCCGCTTTCGCGCATCTCCACGGTGGCGGCGTCGAAGCTGGGGTCGAACTGCCGGGCGATGTGCGTCATGGCGTGCACGAAGCCGTCCTGGTTGAGGCCGACCACCTTGATCGGAAAGCGGCTGGGGTAGTCGATCAGCGATTCGCGGGCTTCGGGCGTCAGCGGCGTGGGCGCAGCGGGCTGGGGCGGCGGGGGCTTGGGCTGGTCGGTCATGTGGTGAACAGCGCCTGCTTGGCGCCTTGGTAGGCGGCGTAAAGCCGCTGGTAGATGGGGCCGGGGCGGCCGTCGCCGACGGGCTGGCCGTCCAGCGTGGTGATGGGCAGCACCTCCTTGGTGGCCGAGGACAGCAGCAGCTCGTCGGCGGCCAGCACCTCGGCGCGCGGGAGGCGGCGCAACTCGAAGCCGATGCCCTGCTGCGCGCACAGCGCCTCGATGGCGCCGTAGCGGATGCCTTCGAGCACCAGGTGATCCTTGGGCGGGCCGAGCACGGTGCCGTTCTTCACCACCCACACGTTGCTGGCGGCGGCCTCGCTCAGGAAGCCGTCGCGGAACATCACGGTTTCGAGTGCGCCCTGCTCGACGCTGATCTGCCGCGCGAACACCGCGCCCAGCAGGCTGATGGACTTCAGGTGCGCCTTCTGCCAGCGGAAGTCGTCCGCCGTCACGCAGGCCACGCCCTGCGCGCGCTGCTCGGGCGTGGGCGGGTTCATCGGCAGGCAGGTGGCGAACACGGTGGGCGTCAGCCCGGGCAGCATGGGGTGGTCGCGCAGGGCCACGCCGCGCGTGACCTGCAGGTAGTAGAACCAGTCGGCCACGGTGTCGCGCTCGGGGTGCGCGGCAATCAGCTCGAGCGCGATCCGGCGCCACTCGTCGGGCGTGTGCGGGTTGGGGATGCGCGTTTCCTTGAGGCCGCGCGCCAGCCGCGCCATGTGCTGCTCGAAGCGGAATGGCTGCGGTGCGTGGCCGGTCCGGCCGTAGAAGGGGATGCCCTCGTAGATGCCGTCGCCGAAGATGAAGCCGCGGTCCAGCGGGCTGATGCGCGCTTCGCGCAGCGTGGTCAACTCGCCGTTCAGGTGGCAGGGCAGCGGCGGCAGGTGGGCGGCAGGATCGATGGCCATGGCGGTGGGCAGGCGGGTGGTGGTGTTGGCCATTGTCGCCCGACGGCAGGCGGCTGTGCAGCCGCCCCGACACGGCCTTGTAGGACAAGGCCTCGCGGCATTGGGACTTCCCCTTATAATGAGAGGCTTTGCAGTCGCAGCCAGACAGTCGTCAACTGCACGTAATCCGAGATGGCCACAATCGCACCCAAGCCGGGGCGGGCGGGGTCTGCTGAAGAGGCAGATGATGCCCCTGACGCCGGATTCAAGCCCTGGAGCACCGAGCAGGTGCAACAATGGCGCGCAGCGAATCCACCGCTGTCGCCCTGGCCGGTGGTCGGGGTGCAGGCTACGGTGGGGCTGGTGGCGGTGGCCGTGGCATGGCTGGTATCGGGCGGGCAGTGGCCCCCGGTCTGGTCGGTGGCCTACGGCGTGCTGGCGGCGTGGTTGCCTGCGGTGCTGTTTGCCCGCATGGTGGCGCGCCGGATGCGACGGCAAGCCAACGCCGGCGGCGCCTTGATGGCGCTGATGGTGGGGGAGGGCATCAAGATTGCGCTCACCGTGGCCCTGCTGCTGGCAGCGCCCAAGGTGTTGGCGCAAGTGCATTGGCTGGCCTTGCTGGCCGGGTTTGTGGTGACGATCAAGGCCGCCTGGATGGCCTGGTGGTGGATGTCGGCAAGGCGCCGCACCGCCCCACGATCAGAGTGACTTGGGACAACTGGTGACTTATGGCTGCTGAAACCGCTGCAAACGGACCGACCGCTGGGGAGTACATCCAGCACCACCTGCATCACCTGCAGAAGAATTTCTCGTTCGAGACCGTCCAGCAGAAGGACGTCATCGATTTCAGCATCTTCAACCTCGACTCCGTGGTCTGGTCGGTGCTGCTGGGCGCACTGGGCTGCTGGCTGCTGTGGCTGGGCGCGCGCCGCGCCACCTCGGGCGTGCCGGGGCGCTTTCAGGCCGCGGTCGAGATCATGTCGGAGATGGTCGAGAACCAGGCCAAGAGCGTGATCCACAACGCCAAGAGCCGCAAGCTGGTGTCGCCGCTGGCGCTGACGGTGTTCGTCTGGATCTTCCTGATGAACGCCATGGACCTGCTGCCGGTCGACCTGATCCCGACCATCTGGCACACCGCCGGCCCGGCCATGGGCGAGCCCGACGTGATGCGCTTTCTGCCCACGGCCGATCTGTCCACCACGCTCGGCCTGTCGGTCAGCGTGCTGATCGTCTGCCTGGTCTACAACGTCAAGATGAAGGGCGCTGGCGGCTGGGCGCACGAGCTGGTCACCGCGCCGTTCGGCAAGAACCCGGTGCTGTGGCCCATCAACCTGATGATGCAGATCATCGAATTCGTCGCCAAGACCGTCTCGCACGGCATGCGACTGTTCGGCAACATGTTTGCCGGCGAACTCGTCTTCATGCTGATCGCCCTGCTGGGCGGCGTATGGGCCTGGCAGTTCAACCCGCTCTCGGGTGGCTTCTGGCTGGGTATCGGGCACGTGATTGCGGGATCTGTGTGGGCCATCTTCCACATCCTGATCATTACGCTGCAGGCGTTCATCTTCATGATGCTGACGCTGATCTACGTGGGTCAGGCGCACGACGCCCACTGAGCTTTCTTCGTTTTCTTTTCCCTTCAACCGTCCTTTTCTTTCTCTAGGAGCAATCATGGAAAACATTCTCGGCCTCGTCGCTCTGGCTTGTGGTCTGATCGTCGGTCTGGGTGCCATCGGCGCGTCGATCGGTATCGCCCTGATGGGTGGCAAGTTCCTCGAGTCCTCCGCTCGCCAGCCCGAACTGATGAACGAGCTGCAGACCCGCATGTTCATTCTGGCCGGCCTGATCGACGCCGCCTTCCTGATCGGTGTCGCCATCGCCCTGCTGTTCGCCTTCGCCAACCCCTTCACCCTTGGTTAATCGGCTGGGCCTTTCTAGACGGAGAGGAGTCGAACCGTGAATATCAACGCGACCCTGTTCCTGCAGGCCGTTGTCTTCGCGATCCTGGTGTGGTTCACGATGAGGTTCGTGTGGCCGCCGATCACGAAGGCACTGGACGAGCGGGCTCAGAAAATCGCCGACGGTCTCGCCGCTGCCGACAAAGCCAGAACCGAACTCGCCGCCGCCAACCAGCGCGTCGAGGAGCAACTGGCCAGCTCGCGCAACGAGACCGCGGCCCGCCTGGCGGAAGCCGAGCGCCGCGCGCAGCAGATCATCGAGGAAGCCAAGGCGCGTGCCGCCGAGGAAGCCCAGAAGATCGTCGCCACCGCCAAGGCTGACGCCGAGCAGCAGGTGGTGCAGGCGCGCGAAGCCCTGCGCGAGCAAGTGGCGGCCCTGGCCGTCAAGGGCGCCGAGCAGATCCTGCGCAAGGAAGTCAACCCGACGGTGCACGCTGACCTGCTGTCCCGTCTGAAGACCGAGCTGTAGATCCGTCAACCGCTCGCCCAAAGGAATCGACCATGGCAGAACTCGCCACCATCGCCAGACCCTACGCCGAGGCCCTGTTCCAGGTGTCGCGGGCCGATCTGGCCGGCACGCAAACCTGGCTCGACGGCCTGGCGACCGCGGCGGGCAACGACGAGTTGCTGCAGTTCGCCGCCAACCCCAAGGTCAACGCCAGCCAGGTGTTCCACATCGTCACCAGCGTGCTGAAGAGCCCGCTGCCCGAGCGCGGCACGAACTTTCTGCGCGCGGTGATCGACAACGAGCGCCTGGCCGCGCTGCCC
>JAEXBL010000319.1 GCA_023394015.1 Pseudomonadota bacterium
GGCCATGCCCATTCACCAGTCGAACGTGGCCATCTACAACAAGGCCACCGGCAAGGCCGCCCGCGTCGGCATCAAGACCCTGCAGGACGGCACCCGCGTGCGCGTCGTCAAGTCCAGCGGCGAAGAGATCAAGGCCTGAGGACGACCATGGCACGACTGCAACAACACTACCGCGAAAAAGTGGCGCCCGAGCTGATGAAGAAGTTCGGCTACAAGTCGCCGATGGAGGTGCCGCGCATCACCAAGATCACGCTCAACATGGGCGTGGGCGAGGCCGTGGCCGACAAGAAGGTGCTGGACAACGCCGTTGCCGATCTGACCAAGATCGCCGGCCAGAAGCCCGTGGTCACCAAGGCCAAGAAGGCCATCGCCGGCTTCAAGATCCGCGAGGGTCAGCCCATCGGCACCATGGTCACGCTGCGTGGCGTGCGCATGTACGAATTCCTGGACCGCTTCGTCACCGTGGCGCTGCCGCGCGTGCGTGACTTCCGCGGCATCTCCGGTCGCTCGTTCGATGGCCGCGGCAACTACAACGTCGGCGTGAAAGAGCAGATCATCTTCCCGGAAGTCGAGTACGACAAGGTCGACGCCCTGCGCGGCCTGAACATCAGCATCACGACGACGGCCAAGACCGATGAGGAAGCCAAGGCGCTTCTGTCGGCCTTCCGCTTCCCGTTCAAGAACTAAGGTGACGACGTGGCTAAGAAAGCTTTGATCGAACGCGAACTCAAGCGCGAGAAACTCGTCGCCAAGTACGCCAAGAAACACGCCGAGCTGAAAGGCATTGCCAACGACGCCAAGCGCAGCGACGAAGAGCGCGCGCAGGCCCGCCTGGCGCTGCAGAAGCTCCCGCGCAACGCCAACCCGACGCGCCAGCGCGCCCGCTGCGAAATCACCGGCCGTCCGCGTGGCACCTTCCGCCAGTTCGGCCTCGGCCGCGCCAAGATCCGCGAACTGGCCTTCGAGGGCCAGATCCCTGGCGTGACCAAGGCCAGCTGGTGAACCCGGTCGGAAGGCAGGAGAGAACAATATGAGCATGAGTGATCCCATCGCCGATCTGCTGACCCGCATCCGCAATGCGCAGATGGTGGCCAAGCAGACCGTGTCGGTGCCGTCGTCCAAGGTCAAGGTGGCCATCGCCCAGGTGCTGAAGGACGAGGGCTACATCGACGGCTTCGAAGTCAAGAGCGAAGGCGGCAAGTCCGAGCTGGAAATCGCCCTCAAGTACTACGCCGGCCGCCCGGTCATCGAGCGCATCGAGCGCGTCAGCCGTCCCGGCCTGCGCGTGTACAAGGGCCGCGACGCCATTCCGCAGTTCATGAACGGCCTGGGCGTCGCCATCGTCACCACCCCCAAGGGCGTGATGACCGACCGCAAGGCCCGCGCCACCGGTGTCGGCGGCGAAGTGCTGTGCTACGTGGCCTAAGGAGAAACGAGCATGTCACGTATTGCAAAAATGGGCGTTGATGTCCCCCAGGGCGTCGACGTGCAGATCAAGGAAGACCAGATCACCGTCAAGGGCAAGGCGGGCGAGCTCAAGCTGGCCCCCAGCGCGCTGGTCAAGATCGCCGCCAACGACGGCAAGCTGTCGTTCGAGCCGGCCGACGAGTCGCGCGAGGCCGCCGCCATGAGCGGCACCATGCGCCAGCTGGTCAACAACATGGTGGTCGGCGTCAGCCAGGGCTTCGAGAAGAAGCTGACCCTGCAGGGCGTGGGCTTTCGTGCCCAGGCCAGCGGCAACAAGCTGAACCTGCAGATCGGCTTCTCGCACCCGGTCAACTTCGAGATGCCCGAGGGCATCACGGTGGCCACCCCGACGCCGACCGAGATCATCGTCAAGGGCGCGGATCGCCAGGTGGTCGGCCAGCTGGCCGCCAACATCCGCGGCGCCCGTCCGCCCGAGCCCTACAAGGGCAAGGGCATCCGGTATGCCGACGAGCGCGTCGTCATCAAGGAAACCAAGAAGAAGTAAGGACCTGCATCATGATGAGCAAGAAAGAGCAGCGTCTTCGTCGTGCACGCCAGACGCGCATCCGCATCGCCGACAAGGGCGTGGCGCGCCTGAGCGTGAACCGCAGCAACCTGCACATCTACGCCACCGTGCTGTCCGAGGACGGCTGCAAGGTGATCGCCACGGCCTCCACCGTCGAAGCCGACATGCGCAAGGCGCTGGGCGCCGCCGGCAAGGGTGGCAACGTGGCCGCTGCCGAGCAGATCGGCAAGCGCATCGCCGAGCGTGCCAAGGCCGCGGGCGTGGAGAAGGTGGCTTTCGACCGTGCGGGCTTCGCCTACCACGGCCGCGTCAAGGCTCTGGCCGACGCTGCCCGTGAGGCCGGTCTGCAGTTCTAAAACGGCAGGACAGACAAATGGCAAGGTTTCAACCAAGAATGCAGAGCGACGGCCCGGAAGACGGTCTGCGCGAGAAGATGATCTCGATCAACCGCGTGACCAAGGTGGTCAAGGGCGGTCGTATCCTGGGCTTTGCCGCGCTGACCGTGGTCGGTGACGGCGACGGCCGCGTCGGCATGGGCAAGGGCAAGTCCAAGGAAGTGCCCACCGCCGTGCAAAAGGCCATGGAAGAGGCCCGTCGCAACATGCTGAAAGTGTCATTGAAGGATGGCACCATCCACCACGACGTGACCGGCCACCATGGCGCCGCCGTGGTGATGATGCACCCGGCCCCGCGCGGCACCGGCATCATTGCCGGCGGCCCCATGCGCGCCGTGTTCGAGGTGCTGGGCATCACCGACATCGTGGCCAAGAGCCACGGCACGTCGAACCCCTACAACATGGTGCGCGCCACGCTGGATGCGCTGCGCAACTGCACCACGCCCGCCGAAGTGGCGGCCAAGCGCGGCAAGTCGGTCGAAGACATCTTCGCCGCCTAAACGCAGGAGTCAAGACATGGCAACCGAGCAGAAAACCGTCAAGGTTCAGCTGGTGCGCAGCCCCATCGGCTGCAAGCAGTCGCACCGCGACACCGTGCGCGGCCTGGGCCTGCGCAAGCTCAACAGCGTGCGCGAGCTGCAGGACACGCCGGAAGTGCGCGGCATGATCAACAAGATCGACTACCTGGTCAAGATCGTCTGAGGAATCGGATCATGGAACTCAACAACATCAAGCCTGCCGACGGCGCCAAGCGTGCGCGCCGCCGCGTGGGCCGTGGCATCGGCTCCGGCTTTGGCAAGACCGCCGGTCGCGGCCCCAAGGGTCAGAAGTCGCGTTCCGGCGGTTACCACAAGGTCGGCTTCGAAGGCGGCCAGATGCCGCTGCAGCGCCGCCTGCCCAAGCGCGGCTTCAAGTCGCGCACGCTGAAGTACAACGCCGAGGTGACGCTGAGCGACCTGGATCGCCTGGGCGCGGCCGAAGTGGACATGCTGGCGCTGAAGCAGGCTGGCCTGGTGCGCGAGATCGCCAAGGTGGTCAAGGTCATCAAGTCCGGCGAGCTGACCAAGGCCGTCAAGCTGACGGGCGTGGGCGCGACCGCGGGTGCCAAGGCAGCCATCGAGGCCGCCGGCGGCTCCGTGGCCTGAGCGTTTGAAGACGAAGGTGATTGAGTAGTGGCTACCAGCGGACCGCAAATCGCGAAGACCGGCAAGTACGGCGACCTGCGTCGCCGTCTGGTCTTCCTGCTGCTCGCGCTGGTCGTGTACCGCATCGGCGCGCACATTCCCGTGCCCGGCATCAACCCGGACCAGCTGCGCCAGCTGTTCGAAGGCCAGCAGGGCGGCATCCTGAACCTGTTCAACATGTTCTCGGGTGGCTCGCTGTCGCGTTTCGCGGTGTTTGCCCTGGGCATCATGCCGTACATCTCTGCGTCGATCATCATGCAGTTGATGACCTACGTGGTGCCGACCTTCGAGCAGATGAAGAAGGAAGGCGAGGCCGGCCGGCGCCGCATCACCCAGATCACGCGCTACGGCACGCTGGGCCTGGCGCTGTTCCAGTCCTTCGGCAGCGCGGTGGCGCTGGAGTCGTCGCAGGGCCTGGTGATCGCGCCGGGCTGGGGCTTCCGCGTGACGGCGGTGGTCAGCCTGACGGCCGGCACCATGTTCCTGATGTGGCTGGGCGAGCAGATCACCGAGCGTGGGCTGGGCAACGGCATCTCGATCCTGATCTTCGCCGGCATCGCCGCCGGCTTGCCGAGCGCGGTGGGCGGCCTGATGGAGCTGGTGCGCACGGGTGCGATGAGCATCATCGTGGCCCTGTTCATCGTGGCGCTGGTCTGCGTGGTGACCTATTTCGTGGTGTTCATCGAGCGCGGGCAGCGCAAGATCCTGGTCAACTACGCGCGGCGCCAGGTCGGCAACAAGGTGTATGGCGGCCAGTCCTCGCACCTGCCGCTGAAGCTGAACATGGCCGGCGTGATCCCGCCGATCTTCGCTTCGTCGATCATCCTGCTGCCGGCCACGGTGGTGGGCTGGTTCAGCGCCGGCGATTCCATGCGCTGGCTGCGCGACCTGGCGGCCTCGCTGTCGCCGGGCCAGCCGATCTACGTGATGCTGTATGCGGCGGCCATCATCTTCTTCTGCTTCTTCTACACCGGCCTGGTGTTCAACAGCCGCGAGACGGCCGACAACCTGAAGAAGAGCGGCGCCTTCATTCCCGGCATTCGCCCGGGCGACCAGACGGCGCGCTACATCGACAAGATCCTGATGCGCCTGACGCTGGCCGGCGCCATCTACATCACGGCGGTCTGCCTGCTGCCGGAGTTCCTGATCCTGAAGTACAACGTGCCGTTCTACTTCGGTGGCACCTCGCTGCTGATCCTGGTGGTGGTGACGATGGACTTCATGGCCCAGGTGCAGAACTACCTGATGAGCCAGCAGTACGAGTCGCTGCTCAAGAAGGCCAACTTCAAGATGACGCTCTGAAGGGCGGATGGAAGAACAAGCCGTGATCGGGCGCCCGCCGCCCGGCACGGGAACAGAGTTTTAGGAGAGTGAAATGAGAGTTTCAGCTTCGGTCAAGAAAATTTGCCGCAACTGCAAGATCATCCGCCGCAAGGGCGTGGTGCGCGTGATCTGTACCGACCCGCGCCACAAGCAGCGCCAGGGTTGATGGCTTCGCGCCCGCTAGAGAGTTCAAGAGGATAGACGATGGCACGTATTGCTGGTATCAACATTCCGCCGCACAAGCACGCGGAGATCGGCCTGACGGCGATCTACGGCATTGGCCGCTCGCGCGCGCGCAAGATCTGCGAGGTCTGCGGCATCCCGTATTCGAAGAAGATCAAGGACCTGACCGACGCCGATCAGGAGAAGATCCGCGAGGCCATCGGCCAGCTCGTCATCGAGGGCGACCTGCGCCGCGAGACCACGATGAACATCAAGCGCCTGATGGACATCGGCTGCTACCGCGGCTTCCGTCATCGTCGCGGGCTGCCGATGCGCGGCCAGCGCACCCGCACCAACGCCCGTACCCGCAAGGGCCCGCGCAAGGCAGCGCAGGCGCTGAAGAAATAATCAAGGAAACGCTAGAACATGGCCAGATCACCCGCCAACGCCGCCCAGCGCGTGCGCAAGAAGGTCCGCAAGAACATTTCGGACGGCATCGCGCACGTGCACGCGTCGTTCAACAACACCATCATCACCATCACCGACCGCCAGGGCAACGCCCTGTCGTGGGCGTCCTCGGGCGGCCAGGGCTTCAAGGGCTCGCGCAAGTCGACCCCGTTCGCGGCCCAGGTGGCTTCCGAGGCTGCCGGTCGCGCGGCGATGGAGCAAGGCATCAAGAACCTCGACGTCGAGATCAAGGGCCCCGGCCCGGGTCGCGAGTCCTCGGTGCGCTCCCTGGCCGCGTTGGGTATCCGCATCACCTCGATCTCCGACGTGACGCCGGTGCCGCACAACGGCTGCCGTCCGCAGAAGCGCCGCCGGATCTAACGACGGATCAACAAGGCGTTGCTGCGCACGCCTTGTCCTTCTGTCTGTTCCTTTTTCATTAAGCCCACCGCCGTCGGTGTGAACACATGACGGCTCCCCCGGCAAACGGCCGGGGCAGATCAACCCAAGGAAAAGCAAGTGGCACGTTACCTCGGCCCCAAGGCCAAACTTTCCCGCCGTGAAGGCACCGACCTGTTCCTGAAGAGCGCCCGCCGCTCCATCAGCGACAAGGCCAAGTTCGACACCAAGCCCGGCCAGCATGGCCGCACCTCGGGCCAGCGCACCTCCGACTACGGCCTGCAGCTGCGCGAGAAGCAGAAGGTCAAGCGCATGTACGGCGTGCTGGAAAAGCAGTTCCGCCGCTACTTCCAGGAGGCCGAGCGCCGCCGTGGCAACACCGGCGCCAACCTGCTGTTCCTGCTCGAGACGCGCCTGGACAACGTGGTCTACCGCATGGGCTTCGGCTCCACCCGCGCCGAGGCGCGCCAGCTGGTGTCGCACAAGGCCGTCACGGTGAACGGCCAGCCGGTCAACATCCCGTCCTACCTGGTCAAGACCGGCGACGTGGTCGCCGTGCGCGAGAAGTCCAAGAAGCAGACCCGCGTTCAGGAAGCGCTGGAACTGGCCGGCCAGGTGGGCTTCCCGTCCTGGGTGGAAGTCAGCACCGACAAGGTCGAGGGCGTGTTCAAGAAGGTGCCGGACCGCGACGAGTTCGGCGCCGACATCAACGAATCGCTGATCGTCGAACTGTATTCGCGCTGATCCTTGAGCTTCAGCGCGCCATCCCATCCGACCCGCCGCCCTGGCGGGTTTGGCGCTTCACCAGCCTTACCGGTGTAACGAGCCGGGGGTATTGAGAGGAAGTCTAGAAAACATGCAAACCCAACTGCTGACACCCAAAGCGATCAACGTCGAGTCCCTGGGGCCGAACAAGGCGGAAGTCACGCTCGAGCCGTTCGAGCGCGGCTACGGCCACACCCTGGGCAACGCGCTGCGCCGCGTGCTGTTGTCGTCGATGGTCGGCTACGCCCCCACCGAGGTGACCATTGCCGGCGTGCTGCACGAGTACTCGTCCATCGACGGCGTGCAGGAAGACGTGGTCAACATCCTGCTAAACCTCAAGGGCGTGGTGTTCAAGCTGCACGGCCGCGACGAGGTCACGCTCAGCCTGCGCAAGGACGGCGAGGGCGTGGTCACCGCCGCCGACATCCAGACCCCGCACGACGTCGAGATCATCAACCCCGAGCACGTCATCGCCAACCTGTCGCAGGGCGGCAAGCTCGACATGCAGATCAAGGTCGAGAAGGGCCGCGGCTACGTGCCGGGCAACCTGCGCCGCTACGCCGACGAGCCGACCAAGTCGATCGGCCGCATCGTGCTGGACGCCTCGTTCTCGCCCATTCGCCGCGTCAGCTACGCGGTCGAGAACGCCCGCGTGGAGCAGCGCACCGACCTCGACAAGCAGGTCATGGAGATCGAGACCAACGGCGCCATCAACGCCGAGGAGGCCGTGCGCGCCTCGGCCAAGATCCTGGTCGAGCAGCTGGCCGTGTTCGCCCAGTTCGAGGGCGGCGTGGACGCCGTGTTCGGCGAGCAGGCGCCGCGCGCCGGGGCCGCCAGCTTCGACCCGATCCTGCTGCGCCCGGTGGACGAGCTGGAGCTCACGGTGCGCTCGGCCAACTGCCTGAAGGCCGAGAACATCTACTACATCGGCGACCTGATCCAGCGCACCGAGAACGAGCTGCTCAAGACCCCCAACCTGGGCCGCAAGTCGCTCAACGAGATCAAGGAAGTGCTGGCCTCGCGCGGCCTGACCCTGGGCATGAAGCTGGAGAACTGGCCGCCCACCGGGCTGGACAAGAGGTAACCGGCTCCCCCTGAGGCGCTGACGCGCCTTCCCCCAAAGGGGGCCGATGCCAGTGGCCGGGCCAAGCCCGCTCCACGGCATCCTCGAATGGCCTGCTTCGCGGTCGTCAGATATTGGTTGGTAGTCCGCCCGGATTTCGGGCATCACGTGCAAGGGCCGTACCTGATCCGGCGGTCCTGTTAATAAAGAAACCCTGAAAGGAAAAGCACCATGCGTCACGGTCACGGCCTTCGCAAACTCAACCGCACCAGCGCGCACCGCCAGGCGATGCTGCGCAACATGATGAACTCGCTGATCGCCCACGAGGCGATCAAGACCACCGTGCCCAAGGCCAAGGAACTGCGCCGCGTGGTCGAGCCCATGATCACCCTGGCCAAGACCGACAGCGTGGCCAACCGCCGCCTGGCCTTTGCCCGCCTGCGCGACAACGCCAGCGTGGCCAAGCTGTTCACCGAGCTCGGCCCGCGCTACCAGGCGCGCCCGGGCGGCTACACCCGCATCCTGAAGATGGGCTTTCGCGTCGGCGACAACGCGCCCATGGCCTTCGTGGAGCTGGTTGATCGTCCCGAAGTGGAAGATGATGAGCAAGCGGCAGAATAATCTGCTATAATCTTAGGCTTACCGCGCGATGGAGCAGTCTGGTAGCTCGTTGGGCTCATAACCCAAAGGTCGGAGGTTCAAATCCTCCTCGCGCAACCAAACACCTGACGAAAAAGCCCGCTTCAACCAGCGGGCTTTTTTGTGGCCGTTCGCGTGCCTGGTTCGCGCCGTGCGCCGAGCCAGCGCGGGCCGTTCACCAGCCGGCGCGGCGCAGGATGAAGTCGCTGTCGGCCGGCGCCGGCTGGCCCTCGCGCGCCAGCGGCTGCCACCGGCCGCGGATCTCGGCGCCGCAGGCGCTGGGCACGAGGTGGCCGCTCCAGAAGGCGAACAGGCTCTTGCCGTCGCGGGACTCGTCCAGGTTGAACTCGCCGCCCTCCACGTCGCCCGAGGCAATGGAGCGCTGCCCGCCGTAGCGGAACTCGCCGCGCAGGCTGGCGCTGAACTCGGGGTGCTGGCGCAGCGTGAGCTGGCCGCGCTGGCCGGCCTGCACCAGTTCCAGCTCCCAGCTGCCGTGCAGTTGCGCGGCGTGCAGGCGGGTGACGTCGGGGCAGGCTGCCGATGTCGGCGCTTCTGTGCTTGCTGGTCCGGTCGCGCAGGCGCTGAGCAAGAGCGCAGCGGTTAATACAGAAGTCAGGTGCAGTGGCTTCGCCATCATTTCACGGCTTCCTGCAGGCTGGTGGCAGCCTGCTGTTCGGCGGCGCGGCGAGCGAACTCGGCGCGCAGCGCCTTGAGCTTCTCGCGCGGGTCCTCGCGCACCGTGGCCTGGTCCAGCGCCATCTCGGCGATGAAGCGGCTGGGCTGGGCGGCGACGATCTCGCGGCCCTGCTTGCGCCGGCGCGTCCAGCTCACCACCAGGCTGCGTTGCGCGCGCGTGATGCCGACGTACATCAGGCGGCGTTCTTCCTCGATGCGCGCGGCCCGGGCGGCGGCGCCGGCGTCCTCGTCGGGGCGAAACGGCAGCAGTCCCTCGACCACGCCGGCCAGCACCACGTGCGGCCATTCCAGCCCCTTGGCGGCGTGTAGGGTGGACAGGGTGACCACGTTCGGGTCCTGCTCGCGCTCGTTCAGGGTGGAGATGAGCGAGATGGTCTGCGCCACTTCCAGCAGTGTCTTGCGCTCGGTCGAGACACTGACGCCGGCCGCGTCGTCGATCTGGCCGCCGCAGCGGCCGGCCATCCAGTCGCAGAACTCCAGCACGTTGGCCCAGCGCGCGGCGGCCTGCGGCGCGGTGTCGGCGCTGTCGTACAGGTGTTTCTCGTAGCCGATGGCCTGCAGCCAGTCCAGCAGAAAGGCGTGCGCCGCCTCGTGGCCCAGCGTGTGCTGGGCGCGGTGGCGCAACTCGTTCAACTCGCGCGCGAACTCGCGCAGGCTGCCGACGGCGCGCGCCGGCAGCGCGGCGCTTAAGCTGTGCGAGAACAGGGCGCCGAACAGCGACAGTCGCGCCTTGCCGGCGAACTCGCCCAGCGCGGCCAGCGTCTGGTGGCCGATGCCGCGCTTGGGCGTGGTGACGGCGCGCAGAAAGGCCGGGTCGTCGTCCTCGTTGATCCACAGGCGCAGCCAGGCGCACAGGTCCTTGATCTCGGCGCGGTCGAAAAAGCTTTGCCCGCCGGACACCTTGTACGGGATTTGCGCGCGCCGCAGCGCCTGCTCGAACACCCGCGCCTGGTGATTGGCGCGGTACAGGATGGCGAAGTCGCGCCAGTCCTTGTGCGGCGAGGTCTGGCGCAGGCTCTGGATGCGGGCCACGGCGCGCTCGGCCTCATGCGCCTCGTGGTCGCAGGCCAGCACGCGCACCGGCTCGCCCTCGCCCAGCTCGGAGTACAGCTTCTTCGGGAACAGCTTGGGGTTCGGCCCGATCACGTTGTTGGCCGCGCGCAGGATGGCGCCGGTGGAGCGGTAGTTCTGCTCCAGCTTGATCACCTTCAGCAGGGGAAAGTCCTGCGGCAGGCGCTTCAGGTTGTCCAGTGTGGCGCCGCGCCAGCCGTAGATGCTCTGGTCGTCGTCGCCAACGGCGGTGAAGCTGCCTTCGGCGCCCACCAGCCGCTTCATCAGCTCGTACTGGGTGGCGTTGGTGTCCTGGTACTCGTCCACCAGGATATGGGCCAGGCGCTCTTGCCACTTCTGCGCGACATGCTGATGTTCTTGCAGCAGGCGCAGCGGCAGGCCGATCAGGTCGTCGAAGTCCACGCTCTGGTAGGCGGCCAAGCGCTCCTGGTAGCGTGCCATCAGCTGCGCGGTCTGGCGCTCGCCCTCGCTGGCGGCCTGGGCCAGCGCGGCGGCGGCGTCCAGGCCGGCGTTCTTCCAGCGGCTGATGGTCCATTGCCACTGGCGCGCGGTGGCGGCGTCGGTGGTGGTGCCGCAGTCCTTGAGCAGGCTCAGCACGTCGTCGCTGTCGAGGATGCTGAACTGGGGCTTGAGGCCCAGCACCGCGCCGTCCTCGCGCAGCAGGCGCACGCCCAGCGCGTGGAAGGTGCAGATCAGCACCTCGCCGGCGGCCTTGCCGACCAGGCCGCGGGCGCGCTCGCGCATCTCGGCCGCGGCCTTGTTGGTGAAGGTGATGGCGCCGATGCGCCGGCCCTCGACGCCGGCCTGGATCAGCCGTGCGATCTTGTGCGTGATGACCCGCGTCTTGCCCGAGCCGGCGCCCGCCAGCACCAGGCAGGGTCCGCGCAGGTGGTTCACGGCGTCCAACTGGGCCAGGTTCAGGGAAGCGGTCATGCAAGGGCCGGCCGGCAGGCGCGGGCGGCGCAAAAAACGGAGGCAACGGGGGAAGCGGGGATGATACCCGGCGGGCGGATTTGCTACGCTTGCCGCCTTCCATGCAGGCGCTTACCGGCATTTTTGCCGTCACCTTCCCGTTCTTTGCCCTGGTGCTGTGCGGCTACGTCGCGGCGCGCTCGCGCCTGCTGCCGCTCGACGCGGTGCCGGGGCTGAACATGTTCGTGCTGTACTTCGCGCTGCCGTGCATGCTGTGGCGCTTCGGCAGCAGCACGCCGCTGATGCAGCTGTTCAACCCGGTGGTGGCGCTGCTGTGGCTGCTGTGCGCCGGCCTCATCGTGGCCACCACCACGTGGCGCGCGCGCCGGCTGGGCGCGGGCTGGCCGGATGCCGCCATGGGCGCGCTGGTGGCGGCGTTTCCCAATTCGGGCTTCATGGGCGTGCCGTTGATCCTGGCGCTGCTGGGCGAGGGCGGCGTGGGCCCGGTGATGGCCACGCTGCTGATCGACCTGGTGCTGACCACCTCGCTGTGCATCGGCCTGGCGCACCTGGGGCCGGCTGGCGGCGGCGATCAGGGCGCGGCGCAGGCGGTGGGGCGGGCGCTCAAGGGCATGCTGCGCAACCCCATGCCCTGGTCGATCCTGCTCGGCGCAGCGGCGGGCGCCGTGGGGCTGCAACTGTGGGCGCCGATGGACAAGACGGTGGCATTGCTGGCCGACGCGGCCTCGCCGGTGGCGCTGTTCACCATCGGCGCGGTGCTGGCGCGCTCGCAATACCAGGTGGCGGCGCTGGGCGAGCGGCCGTCGCCGCTGCGCGACGTGGGCAGCATCGCCTTTACCAAGTTGCTGGTGCACCCGGCGCTGGTGTGGGG
>JAEXBL010000359.1 GCA_023394015.1 Pseudomonadota bacterium
TCCATGTGCGCGCGCTGGTCGGTGAAGCGCGAGGCCTCGGCCTTGTCGGCCAGCTCGCGCTGCGCCGACAGCTCCTTGGCGTGGCGGCGCGTTTCCATCAGCACCGTGCCCTGGGTGTAGGCCACCAGGCCGACGAACACGGCCGACAGCAGCGCCATCAGCCCCAGCAGCACCAGGCCCAGCGGGGCGCGGATCTCGGTGAAGACCAGGTTCAGGTCGGTGGGCGTGGTCATGGCCCCCCAGTTGACGCCGATGAAGGCCGCGATGGCGGCACCAACGATCAGCAAAAGCAGTGCTCGCAGCGACATGCAATTTCCTTAGCGTAGTGGGATGTTCTGCGGGCCCGCACGGACGGGCCGTTGTCACCTGAGTGTACCCGCGCCCCCGCGCCAAACCTGTCAGCCAAGGCCGTCAATCACCGCGCATCAGGGCGCGGCGAACAGGCCCTTGTGCTGATCGCGCAACAGGTTCTTCTGCACCTTGCCCATGGTGTTGCGCGGCAGCTCGGGCGCGATGAAGCAGCGCTTGGGAATCTTGAAGTTGGCCAGCTGGGCTTTCAGCGCGGCCAGCAGCTGTTCGGGATCGAGTTGGGCCCCGGGCTTGGCGATGACCACCGCCACGCCCACCTCGCCAAAGTCCGGGTGCGGCACGCCGACGATGGCGCTTTCGGCCACACCAGGCATCTCGTTCAGCACGCTCTCGATCTCCGCCGGGTAGACGTTGTAGCCGCCGCTGATGATCAGGTCCTTGCTGCGCCCGACGATGGTGACGTAGCCGCGCGCGTCCTGCAGGCCGACATCCCCGGTCTTGAAGAAGTCGTCGTCGGTGAACTCCTCGGCGGTCTTCTCGCGCATGCGCCAGTAGCCGGCAAACACGTTCGGCCCGGCGACCTGGATGCCGCCGATCTCGCCCACCGGCGTGGCCGCGCCATCGTCGCCGCGCACCCGCACGCGCACGCCCGGCAGCGGAAAGCCCACCGTGCCGCCGCGCCGCTCGTCCTGGCCGCCGTAGCGCTCGTCGGCGCGGTAGGGGTTGCTGGTCAGCATGATGGTCTCGCTCATGCCGTAGCGCTCCAGGATGGTGTGGCCGGTGCGCGCCTGCCAGTCGCTGAAGGTTTCGATGAGCAGCGGCGCCGAGCCGCTGATGAACAGGCGCATGTGCGCCGCCTGCGCTTTCGTCAACGACGGCTCGGCCAGCATGCGCACGTACAGCGTGGGCACGCCCATGAACACGGTGGCGCGCGGCAGGTCGGCGATGACCTTCTTCGGGTCGAACCTGGCGTGCCACAGCATCTTGCTGCCGTTCAGCAGCGCGCCGTGAATGGCCACGAACAGGCCGTGCACGTGAAAGATCGGCAGCGCGTGGATCAGCACGTCGCCGCCCTCTTCCGGCGTTCTCCAGCCCCAGTAGTCCTTCAGCATCACCGCGTTGGAAAGCAGGTTGCCGTGCGTCAGCATGGCCCCCTTGCTGCGGCCGGTGGTACCGCTGGTGTAGAGGATGGCGGCCAGGTCATCCGCGCCCTTGCGCACCGGCGTCTGCCGGTCGCTGCAATCCGCGGCGCGCTCCAGCAGGCTGCCCGTGCGGTCGTCGTTCAGCGTGAACACGTGGCGCGTGCCGGCCTTGAAGGCGATCTGGCTGACCCAGGCGAAGTTCCGGCCGCTGCACACCACCACCGCCGGCTCGGCGTTGCCGATGAAGTATTCGATCTCGCCGCTCTGGTAGGCGGTGTTGAGCGGCAGAAAGACGAAGCCGGCGCGCAGCGTGGCCAGGTACAGCACCATGGCCTCGACGGATTTTTCCACCTGCACCGCCACGCGCGGCGGCACGCCGTCGGGCGACTTCGGGATGTCGAGCGACTGCAGCAGGTTGGCGACCATGGCCGTGGCGCGGTCGAGGTCGCGCCAGCTGTAGTGCAGGCCGTTGTCGGTCTCGACGGCCACGCCGTCCAGGTCGGCGGGGAAGGCGGCGCGCAGGGCAGCAAACAGGTTCTGGTTGGGCATGGTGGACAAGGGCAATCGGACTCAGAAACGCGCCGGGCGCTTGGCCAGAAAGGCGGCGATGCCTTCGCGGTGCTCGGCGCTGTCGGCGTAGTCGTAGGCTTTGGATGCCATCTCATCGATAGCTGATCGCGCAGAACTAGACATCGCTGCGGGCCGGTTCAACGCGCGCAGCGTCTGCTTGTTCAGGCGCGCGGCCTGCGGCGCCAGGGCGGCGATGCGGCGGGCGCGCTCCAGCGCGTGGGCCTGCACGTCCTCGGGCGGCTCGACGCGGTGCAGAAAGCCGCGCGCCTTCATCTCGGGCGCGCCCAGCACGGCGGCTTCCAGCAGCATCTCGCGCGCCGTGGCCTCGCCGGCCACGCGCACCACCAGCTGCGCCTCGCGCGGCGCCATCGGAAAGCCCAGTTTGGCGATGGGCGCGCCGAACCTGGCGTCGTCGGCGGCCACCCGGATGTCGCAGCAGCTCGCGATCTCCACGCCGGCACCCATGCAGTTGCCTTCGATGGCGGCGACGATGGGCACATCGCAGTCCAGCACCGCCTGCAGGCCGCCCCAGACCTCATCCTCGTGAAAAACGCGCAGCTTCTGGGCGTCGAATCGGAATGCCGGGTACTCGGCAATGTCGCCACCGGCACAGAAGTGCGCGCCCTCGCCGCGCAGCAGCACGCAGCGCCCATCGGCGCTGGCCTGGATGCGGGTGAACACGTCTTTGAGTTCGCGCCACATGGCGCGCGACATGGCGTTGAACTTGCGCGGGTTGCTGAGCGTGACCACCGCCACGCGCGCGTCGGCGTCATCGCTGCTCAGGTGCACATGGCCGGACAAGGGCGCGCCCTCCTTCTCGTCATTCCAGGCGTGCGCCCGAGGCCTTGACCACCTCGGCCCAGGTGCGGATTTCGTCGTGGATCAGCTTGGCGAACTGCGGCCCGGCCACGTTGGGAAAGGCCGCGCCCTGCTTGTCCCACACCGCCTTGGCCTCGTCGGCCAGCACGCACTTGCGGATGGCCTCGATGGCGGCCGCCTGGGCATCGGCCGGCATGCCCTTGGGCGCCCAGATGCCGTACCAGGTGTTGACCTTGTAGTCGGGCAGGCCGACCTCGGCCGCGCTCGGCACCTCGGGGATGGCGGGGTTGCGCTTGTCGCCGGCCACCATCAGCGCCTTGATGCGGCCGCCGGCAATGTGGCCGGCCGACGAGCCCAGGCCATCGAAGGCCATGTCCACCGTGCCGGCGATCAGGTCCTGCAGCGCCGGCCCCGCGCCGCGGTAGGGAATGTGGGTGATGACCGTCTTGGTCTGGATCTTGAACAGCTCGCCCGCCAGGTGGTGCACCGAGCCGGCGCCGGCCGAGGCGTAGTTCATCTGGCCGGGATTCTGGCGCAGGTGCTCGATCAGTTCCCTGGCGGTGGCCTGCGTGACGCGCTTGGGGTTGACCACCAGCACCTGCGGCACGCTGGCAACCTGAATCAGCGGCACGAAGTCCTGCTCGATGTCGTAGTCCAGCTTCGGGTACATGCTGGGCGCCACCATGTGGTGCGCGCCGCCCATGAACAGGTGGTAGCCATCGCCCGGCAGCTTGGCCGCCACCGAGGCGCCCAGCGTGCCGCCGGCGCCGCCGCGGTTGTCGATCACCAGCGTGTGGCCGGTGAGCTTGCTGAACTGCGCCGCCAGCGGGCGCGCAAAGGCGTCGGTGCCGCCCCCGGCCGGAAAGGGCACCACCATGTTCACCGGCTTGGCCGGCCAGGCGGCCTGCGCGCGCAGAACCATGGGCAGTGCGGCGGCCGAGGCCGCGATCAGGGCCTGGCGGCGGCGGATGGAAAAGTGCATGGACTCCGGTCTCCTCAAGGGGCTTGTTGTCAAAGGGAAAGCGTCAATCCTGCAGGTTTTCGATGGCACCGGATACGGGGATTTTTCCCTGTGTCAATAAAGCACGGTGGCGGTCCAGGCGCTTGAGGTCGTAAAGGTAGTTGACCATTAGGCCATAGGACTGCTTCATGCCCTTGGCCGAGGGGTCGCCCAGCCAGTTGAGCCGCTCCACCCGGGCGCCGTTGCCCAGGTGAAAGCGCGCCACGGCGTCCAGCGGCCGGCCGTCGGGCGTCAGCGCCGTGCCCAGGTAGCGCGCCGCCGCGCCCAGCAGCCAGCGGCGCAGGGGCGATTTCTCGTCCAGCTCGGCGGCGCCCTCCAGGGCGGCGATCAGCTCGGCGGCCGTCGGCTCGGGCTGGCCCAGCTCGCGCGCCAGCGCCTGGCGTGGTCGCGTGGGCATGGCCTGCAGCAGGGCCTCGGCGTGCTTGCCCAGCCAGCCGCGCAGGCCCGGAATGGGCGACAGGGTGGCAAACACCTTGAGTTGCGGAAACTCGCCCTGCAGCGCATCGACCACGCGCTTGATCAGCGAGTCGCCAAAGCTCACGCCCTTCAGCCCGGGCTGGGTGTTGCTGATGGAGTAGAAGATGGCGGTGCTGGCCTTGTCCAGGTCGGCCGCGGCGCCTTCCTCGTCCAGCAGCGGGGTGATGCTGCCGGCCAGCTCGCGCAGCAGCGCCACCTCGACGAAGATCAGCGGCACGCCCGGCAGGCTGGGGTGGAAGAAGCCGTAGCAGCGCCGGTCCTCGTCGAGCCGGTTCTTGGCGTCGGCCCAGCTGCGCACGTCGTGCACGGCCTCGTACTTGATAAGTTGCTCGATCAGCGAGGCGGGCGAGTCCCAGCTGATGCGCTGCAGCTCGAGAAAGCCGACGTCGAACCAGGTGGAGAAAAGGTCACCCAGCTCGGCGTCCAGCGCCAGCAGGCGCTTTTCCTTCTTCAGGTGCGGCAGCAGCTCGGCGCGCATGTCCACCAGAAAGCGCACGCCCTCGGGGAAGGCGGCAAAGCGCTGCAGCAGGCGGGTGCGCGGCGAGGCGACGGCCTGGCGCAGTTGCACCTCGGCGTGGGCCTCGTCCTCGCTGCCGCGCGCGGCCTGGTAGGCCTGGTGCGCGGCCTCGATGTCGGCCGGATCGGGCGTGAACTGCTCGCTCATCAGCAGCCAGCAGTCGCGCCGCTGCTCGGGCGTGGCCTGGGCGTACCAGCGCGCCACGCCGGCG
>JAEXBL010000402.1 GCA_023394015.1 Pseudomonadota bacterium
GCGCCAGGTCGGACGGGTTCACCGGCGCGGCCTCGATCTGCACCAGCACCTCGTCCGGCCGCTCGATGCGGGGCATGGGCACTTCTTCCAGCGCCAGTTCCAGCAGGCCATCGGGGCGGATGAGGGAGGTCAGGCGAAGCGGCATGGCGGCATCAACGAGCGATGGGGTCGAACGAAGGCGGTGCGCAGCGGGTCAGGACAGCCATTGCAGCATCAGGATCACCAGCACGGCCAGGAACACGGTTTCGCCCACCATCAGCAGCACCGGCTTCAGCCCCACGGCGACCAGCTCGCGCAGCTGCGTCTTCATGCCGATGCCGGCCATGGCCGCCACCAGGAACCAGCTGGCCAGGCTGCTGCCGGTGCCGGTGATCAGCGGCGGCAGCCAGCCGGTGCTGTTGATGGCCACCAGCAGGGCGAAGGCCACCGCAAACCAGGGCAGCAGGGGCGGCCGCGGCCCGTCGCGCTGCGTATCGCGGCGGCGCGTGAAGGCCACGGCAAACAGGATCACCGGCAGCAGGCAGGCCACGCGCAGCAGCTTGACCAGGGTGGCCGTGTCACCCACGCCCTGCGACATGCCGTAGCCGGCGCCCACCACCTGCGCCACGTCGTGGATGGTGGCGCCCAGAAACACGCCGGCGGCGCGCTCGTCCATGCCCAGCGCCTGCGCCAGCATGGGGTACAGGATCATGGTCAGCGTGGACAGGGCCGAGACGCCCACCACCGTGAACAGCGTGGCCCGCTCCTTCAGCGGATGGGGCGGCAGCGCCGCCGACAGCGCCAGCGCGGCCGAGGCGCCGCAGATCGCCGTGGCGCCGCCGCTGAGCAGCCCGAACAGCGTGTTGAAGCCCATCAGCCGCGCCACGATCATCGACACGCCGATCGTCAGCACCAGCGACACCGCCACCACCAGCACCGGCTGCCAGCCCAGCGCCACCACCTGCGACAGGGTGATGCGCAGCCCCAGCAGGGCCACGCCCCAGCGCAGCACCTGCCGCGCGGTGAAGTCGATGCCGGGCCGGCAAGGCCCCTCACTCGACAGGAAGTTCATCGCCATGCCCAGCATCAGCGCGAACAGCATCACCGGCGCGCCATAGTGCTGCGACAGGAACGTGGCGGCCGCCGCCACCACCGCGCAGGCCAGCACACCGGGAAAGAGCTGGCGCAGGCGCGCGGGCCACGAGGCGACGGACAAAGTGGTCATGGTTGTGAGAACCGTGGTGCGCCCGGCGCCACACGCTGCGGGCGGTTGAACAAAGATTCAGCCTGCCGGGCGATGGGGTGCTTGGGGCCCCCATGTGGCCGCCCGGCAGCGCAGGATGCCACGGCCTGCGGCAGGGACCAGCCATCCGAGCGCTGGCCGGCAATGAGGGAGCCGGCGGCCAGGCCGAGAAGGCTCTGGAAAACAGTCCGTGGCCGCGGGCCGTGCCGGCTCATCGGCGAGCGCGAGCATGGCCATGGCCAAGCTTCGCTGGCTGGATCAGGGCACCAGCACCGTGGAGCCGACGGTCTGGCGCGCCTCGAGGGCGCGGTGCGCCTCGGCGGCATCGGCCAGGGCGAACTCCTGCTTGGGCTCGCTGACGATGCGCCCGGCCAGCACGTGGTCGAACAGCTCCTTGGCCATGTCCAGCATGTGGGCGCGCGGGTGGATGTAGTGGATCATGGCCGGGCGCGTCATCCAGATCGAGCCCTTGCGCGCCAGCAGCTGCGTGTCCACCACCACCTTGCCCGACGAGGTGCCGTTGCTGACCAGCGAGCCGCGCGGCTGCAGGCAGTCGAGCGAATCCATCAGCGTGTCCTTGCCCACCGAGTCGTAGACCACCGGCACGCCCTTGCCCTCGGTGATCTCGTTGACGCGCTCGACGATGTTCTCGCGCGAGGTGACGATGGTGTGGGCGCAGCCGTTGGCGCGGGCCAGCTCGGCCTTTTCGTCGGTGCTGACGGTGCCGATCATGGTCACGCCCATGGCCCGGGCCCACTGGCAGGCAATCAGGCCCACGCCGCCGGCCGCCGCGTGGTAGAGGATGGTTTCGCCACCCTTGAGCGGGTACACCTGACGGAACAGGTACTGCGCCGTCATGCCCTTCATCATCAGCGTGGCGGCGGTGCGGTCGGAGATGCCGTCGGGCAGCGGAATCAGCACCTCGGCCGGCATCACCCGCACGTCGGAATACGCGCCCTGCGGGCCGATGAGGTAGCCGACGCGATCACCCGGCTTGAGGTAATCCACGCCTTCGCCCACGGCCTCCACCACGCCCACGGCATCGGAGCCCAGGCCGTTGGGCAGGTCCAGCGGATAGCGGCCAGTGCGGAAATAAATGTCAATGAAGTTCAGGGCGATGTAGCTGTGGCGCACGCGGGCCTGGCCCGGACCGGGCTCGCCCACCTCGACCTTCTCCAACTTCAACACCTCGGGGCCACCGATCTCGTAAAAACGAACTGCCTTGGACATGGGGTACTCCTTTCTAGAAATTCAATGCAAACACAGCGGCTCAGCCCTGGGCCGACAGCCGCTCGATGAAGTCCAGCGCCGGCGGCCAGGGGCCGTAGCCGGACGCGGGGTTCAAATGACCGACGGCGCCCAGATCGACCAGCTCGCTGCCCCAGTGCTCGGCCAGCTCGGCACAGCGCTCATAGCTGGCCAGCGGGTCGTTCTGGCTGGCGGCGACGATGCTGCGAAACGGCAGGCGCTGGCGCGGCACCGGCAGCCAGCCCGCCGCCTGCAGGTCGTCCAGCGTGGGGTAGCCCTCGGGCATCGGGCGCTCAAAGTCGGGCGGCGCGGCCAGCAGCACGCCTTGAACCGCCCGCTGCGTGCGCTGTGCCCAGTGGGCCACCATGATGCAGCCGGCGCTGTGCGCCACCAGCACCAGCGGGCCTTGCACTGCCTGGGCCGCCGCCTCGATGGCGGCCACGCGCTCGGTGCAGTCGATGGCCTCGCGGCCCATCGGCTGCACGCTCGCCACCGGGCGCCCCTGCTCGCGCAGCTGCGCCTCCAGCAGGGTTTGCCAATGCTCGGGCGTGGCGTCGCGCAGGCCCGGCACCAGCAGAACGGTCACGGAATTTTCAGTAGACACGGCGTTCATCACTCCATCTTGATGTCGTAAGTCTTGACGATCTGGCGGTTGCGCTCATATTCCTCGCGCGTGGCGCGCGCCAGGGCCTCGGGCGATTCGCTGATCTGCGGCACGAAGGTGTGCGACACCAGCTTCTCGCGCACCTTGGGCGTGGCGGCCACCTTGCTGATCACCGCGTTCATGCGCTGCACCAGCGCTTCCGGCAGCTTGGACGAGACGATGGCGCCGGCCCAGTTGGAGAACTCGATTTCCGGATAGCCCTGCTCGGCCATCGTGGGCACGTCCGGCAGTTGCGGCAGGCGCTGCTTGGCGCCCACCCCGAACATCTTGATCTTGCCCGCCTTGACCAGCGGATCGGAGGTGACCAGCCCGTCGAACATGATGTCCACCTGGTTGCCCATCAGGTTCTGCAGCGCCGGCGGCGCGCCCGCAAACGGCACGTGCTGCAGGTTCAGGCCGGCCTTCTTGGCCAGGATGGCCCCCGCATAGTGCGAGCTGGTGCCCGCCGAGTACGAGGCGTAGCTGCCGCTGCCCTGCTTCTTCAGGTGCGCGATCAAGCCCTTCAGGTCCTTGGCCGGCGTCTGCGGGCTGCCCACCAGCACCATCGTCGAGTACGCCACCTGCGTGACCGGCCTCACGTCCTTGAGCGGGTCGAAGCGGGTCTTCATCACCAGCGGAATCTCGGTCAGCACGTTGCTCACGGTGAACATCAGCGTCTGCCCGTCGGCCGGGGCGTTCAGCAGGTTCTGCACCCCGATGGCACCGCCGGCGCCGGGCTTGTTGTCCACGATCACGGTCTGGCCGATCTCGGCGGCGATGCCCTCGGACATGACACGCGCCACCACGTCCATGGTGCCGCCGGCGGGCGCCGGCACCACGATGCGCACCGGCTTGTCGGTCCACGCCTGGGCCAGCAGCGGCGTGACCGCCAGCAGCGCGACCAGCAGCGGTGGGCGGCGAAAGAAAAATGCTTTCATCCCGTTGTCTCCTGCTTGTGTTTGGTATCGCTCGCGGGCGCTCAGGCCGCCTTGCGCAAGTAGCCTTGCTGGCCGCCGTTGCGGTTGGGCGCAAAGCCGTTGGCGGCCAGCGCCTCGTCGGCGCTGTCGTAGAACTGGCCGATGCGGCAGATCTCGCGTGCCTGCTGGGCGGTGGCGATGGGGCGGCCGAATTCGCGCGAGATGCGCACCAGCTGCTCGACCTGCTGGACGGTGCCCATCTTGGCCGAGCGGTCCTGGTTCCACAGGTTGTCCTCGATGCCGCAGCGCACGTGCAGGCCCATGGCGATGCCCATCATGTTGATCGGCAGCACGTTGAGCACCGAGGCCTCGACGGTGAGCACGGCGCCATCGGGCACGGCGCGCACGAAGTTGGCCAGGCTGTAGATGCTGGGCGCGTCCATGCCGCCGCCAATGGCGACCCAGTTCATCACCAGCGGCCCCTTGTAGATGCCGCGGCGAATCAGGCGCTCCACCGACTCGAAGCTGTTGATGTTGTAGCACTGGAAGGCGCTCTGGATGCCCGCCGCGCTGAGGCGCCGCACGTGCTCCTCGACCCAGCCGGGCTGCGCCGGCACGGTCATCTCCTTGTAGGCGTTGAAGACCTCGGGGTCTTCCATCGACGTGCCCTTGTAGTCGCGCACATCGAACTGCTCCAGGAAGTTCATTTGCGAGGTGTTCACCGTCACCGTCACCTGGTCGGGCGTCGGCTCCAGCTCGGCCAGCATGTGGCGCGTGTCGTCGCTCAGCCACTTGGCGGCGGCGCCCTCGGTTTCGGGCGCGAAGCTGATCGAGCCGCCGACCTGGATGATCATCTCGGGCACGGCCTTGCGCACGCCGGCGATCAGCTCATTGAACATCGACAGGCGCTTGCTGCCCTTGCCGTCCAGCTCACGCACGTGCAGGTGCAGCACCGTGGCGCCGGCGTTGTAGCAGTCCACCGCCTTCTGGATCTGCTCTTCCATGGTGACCGGGATGTCCTCGGGAAAATCCGAAGGCAGCCACGAGGGCGCATAGGGCGCGGCGGTGATGATCAGCGGCGGCTGGTTCTCGGGAAACAGGTGCCCGTCGAGCAAGTTCATGGGGGTTCTCCTGACAAAGCGGAAAGAAAGGCGTGGCCCCCCCCCCGGGGGGGGGGGGCGCCGCCGGAGTTGTGGGG
>JAEXBL010000407.1 GCA_023394015.1 Pseudomonadota bacterium
GACCGCCACCGTGCTGCTGGTCGGCGCCGTGGCGCCCAGCACGCGCGGGCCCGGCGGCGCCGAGGTCTACATCGAGCTGCCCGGCCAGCCGCAGCCGCTGCACCTGTTCGCGCCCGACCAGCCGGCCACGGCGTTTGCGCCCGGCAGCAGCGTGCGGCTGCACACCGAGGCCGGCCGCTGGTGGGGCCGCTGGGGCCGGGTGACGCCCGCGGCACCCCACTGAAGCCCGCTGAATCCCCGCCCGGCGCCGGATAATCCGCGCATGAAACTCGTCATCGTCGACCGCGACGGCACCATTTGCGTCGAGCGCGACGGCTACATCCAGACGCCCGACGAATGGGAGCCGCTGCCCGGCGCGCTGGACGCCATCGCCCGCATCAACCAGGCCGGCCACCACGTGGTGATCGCCGCCAACCTGCCGGGGCTGGGGCGCGGGCTGTTCGACGTGGCGGCGCTCAACGCCATCCACGCGCGCATGAACAAGCAGCTGGCGGCCGTCGGCGGCCGGGTGGAGGCCATCTTCTACTGCCCGCACGCGCCTGACGAGGGCTGCAGCTGCCGCAAGCCGCTGCCGGGGCTGTTCCAGCAGATCGGCGAGCGTTACAAGGTCGATCTGCGCCAGGTGCACGCCGTGGGCGACAGCGTGCGCGACGTGCAGGCCGCCGCCGCCGCGGGCTGCATCCCGCACCTGGTGCTGACCGGCAAGGGCGCGCCGGCGCAGACGGCGCCGCTGCCGCCGGAGTTTCCGCCCGGCACGCAGGTGCACGCCGACCTGGGCGCCTTTGCCACCGCCTTCGTCGCGCAGGTCGAGGCGCAGCAGGCCGACGCCCGGGCCGACAAGACGCCTCCGCCCACCTCGCCCTGAGCCCGCCACCGCCCCGAAGCTATAGAATATGTAGCTGCCCGCGATTGCCCCTTGCGCGCCGGCGACCTGAAACACCCATGAACCTGATTCGCTCGGTGCTGCACATGCTGTGGATGGTGGTCACGGTGATCCCGTGGGCCATCGGGGTGCTGATCGCCGCGCCCTTTGTCAGCCGCACCCGCCTGTACTGGATGTGCGTGGGCTGGCTGCGCGTGGCGGTGGGCAGCGCCCACTGGATGCTGGGCATCCGCAACCGCGTCACCGGCTTCGAGCACCTGCCCATCGGCCAGAACACGCCGGTAGTGCTGCTGGTCAAGCACCAGTCCGCCTGGGAAACCTTCTGCCTGCCGCTGCTCATGCCGCACCCGCTGGCCTACGTGTTCAAGCGCGAGCTGCTGCGCATTCCCTTCTTCGGCTGGGGCCTGGCGCGGCTGGACATGATCCACATCGACCGCGGCCGCCGCATCGAAGCCTTTGGCAAGGTGGTGCAGCAGGGCCGCCGCCTGCTGGACCAGGGCGCCTGGGTCATCATGTTCCCCGAGGGCACACGCATTCCGCGCGGCGAAAAAGGCATTTACCGCGCCAGCGGCACGCGGCTGGCCATCGAGTGCGGCGCTCCGGTGATCCCCATCGCCGTCACCAGCGCCAAGTGCTGGCCGCCCAAGGCCTTCATCAAGCGGCCCGGCATCGTCGACATCTCCATCGGCCCGCCGATTCCCAGCACCGGCCGCCGCGCCACCGAGCTGATGCGCGAGGTCGAGGCCTGGATCGAGGCCGAGATGCTGCGCCTGGACCCCGAGGCCTACCCCAGCGGCCAGGCGCGGCTGTCGCGGGTGCGGCCGGGGCTCGACTGATGCTGCAGCTGGTGCTGAACCTCTTCGATGCCGGGCGGCCACAGGATGAAGCGCCCCATAGGCCCGCAGCGCCCGCCCCTTCTGCGCAAGAAACGCCTGATTCAATAGCTGACGAGCCTGCCCTGCCACTGGCCGAGGCCCTGGCGCCGGCGCATTTCGCGCACCCGCGCGCCAACCGCGCCATCCACTTCGCCCACGCCCGCGTGCATTACGAGTTTCGCCGCCGCCAGCGGCGCACCATTGGCTTTACCGTGGGCGCCGACGGGCTCACCGTCAGTGCGCCGCGCTGGACGCCGCTGGCCGAGGTCGAGGCCGCGCTGCGCGAGAAAGAGCGCTGGATCGTCACCAAACTGGGCGAGGCCCGCGCGCGCCAGCAGCGGCTCGAGGCCAGCCGCATCGACTGGACGCCCGGCGCCACACTGCCCTTTCTGGGCCAGGCCCTCACCCTGGTGCTCGACCCGCGCCAGCGCCACGGCCGCGGCGGCGCCGTGCTGGTGCCGGCCGGCGAGGCCGCCGATGGCACCGCGCCCGGCCCGGCCCTGCACCTGGGTCTGCCGCACGGCGCCACGCCCGAGCAGCTGCGCGACACCACCCAAGCCTGGCTGATGCGCCAGGCGCGCCGCCTGTTCACACAACGATTGGATCACTTCGCCCCGCAGCTCGAGGTGTGCTGGCAACGGCTCAGCCTGTCCTCGGCCGGCACGCGCTGGGGTTCGGCCAGTGCCGACGGCTCGATCCGCCTGAACTGGCGCCTGATCCACTTCCGCCAGTCCATCATCGACTACGTGGTGGTGCACGAGCTGGCCCACCTGCGCGAGATGAACCACAGCCCGCGCTTCTGGCATCACGTGCACAGCGTGCTGCCCGACTACGCCGAGCGCCGCGGCGCGCTGAAGGACGAGGCGCTGCCGCGCTGGTGAGCGGCCGGGGCAGCGCGCCCCAAGGTGACAGCTGCCGGCGCGCGCCGCCTGCAGAATCCGCTGCGCCTTTTGCCCTACCTGGGCCCATGCCCCTGAAAGCACCCGCCATGCACACCACCGAACTGCTTGTTTGCAAGACCCAGCTCGCCCGCGTGCGCGAGCACCGATCGCCGGCCGCCCCGCTGCAAGCCGGCCAGGTGCGCGCGCGCGTGGACCGCTTTGCGCTCACCGCCAACAACGTCACCTACGCCGCCTTTGGCGACGCCATGCATTACTGGGACTTCTTCCCGGTGCCCGGCGACGTGGCCGATGCCGCCGACTGGGGCATCGTGCCCGTGTGGGGCTTCGGCACGGTGGTCGAATCCGCCTGCGCCGAGGTGCCGGTGGGCGAGCGCGTGTACGGCTACTGGCCGATGGCCAGCCACGCCGTGCTCACGCCCGCGCGCATCACGCCGGGCGGCTGGAGCGACGGCGCGCCGCACCGCGCGCCGCTGCCGGCCGTCTACAACCAGTACCAGCGCACCAGCGCCGACCCGTTCTACCGCGCCGACACCGAAGACCTGCAGGCCCTGCTGCGCCCGCTGTTCACCACCTCGTGGCTGATCGACGACTTCATGGCCGACAACGACTTCTTTGGCGCCCGCCGGCTGCTGCTGTCCAGCGCCTCCAGCAAGACGGCCTACGCCACCGCGTTCTGCCTGGCGCAGCGCCCCGGCGTCGAACTGATCGGCCTCACCTCGGCCGCCAACCAGGAATTCTGCGAGCAACTCGGCTGCTACAGCCGCGTGCTGCCCTACGACGCGCTGACCACGCTGGACGCCGCCACGCCCTGCGTCTACATCGACTTTGCCGGCAACGCCGGCCTGCGCCGGCGCATCCACGAACACTTCGCCACGCTGCGCTACAGCTGCTCGGTGGGCGGCGCCCATGTCACCGAACTCGGCGGCGCCAAGGACCTGCCCGGCCCGCGCGCCACGCTGTTCTTTGCGCCGGCGCAGGGCCAGAAGCGCGCCGCGGAATGGGGGCCGGCCGCCTTCGGGCAACGGCTGGCCGGCGCCTGGAACGACTTTCTCGCCGCCGCGCAAGGCCAGGGCTGGGTGCAGGTCGCCCACGCCCAGGGCCCGGCGGCGGCACAGGCGGCCTGGGCGCAGGTGCTGGCCGGGCGCAACGACCCGCGCAGCGGCCAGATGGTGAGCCTGGCCGACGACGCCTGAGCGGGGGCGCCGCGGCGCCTCAGCCGCGCGCCCAGGTCACGCCGCCATCGACGATCAGCGTGGAGCCCATCACGTAGTCGCCGGCGCGCGAGGCCAGGTAGATGGCGGCGCCGGCCATGTCCTCCGGCGTGCCGATGCGGCCGGCGGGCACGCGCTGGGCCACGGCGTCGGCGTGGTCGCGCGCGTCCTTGTTCATGGTGGAGGCAAAGGCGCCCGGCGCGATGGCGCTGACGGCGATGCGCTCGGGCGCCAGCCGCAGCGCCATGCGCCGCGTGAGGTGGATCAGGCCGGCCTTGCTGGCGGCGTAGGAGTAGGTTTCCTGCGGGTTGACCGAGACGCCGTCGATGGAGGCGATGTGGATCACCTTGGCCAGGTGGTCGGTGGCGGCGGCCTTGAGCATGGGCGTGAGCGCCTGGGTCAGGAAGAAGGGCGCCTTCAGGTTCAGGTCCACCACCTTGTCCCAGCCGCTTTCGGGAAACTCGTCGTAGGGCGCGCCCCAGGCGGCGCCGGCGTTGTTGACCAAGATGTCCAGCGTCTGCTCGTGCTTTTGCAGCGCCGCCACGAGCTGCTGCACGCCTTCCAGCGTGGACACGTCCGCCGGCAGCGACACGCAGGGGCCGATGGCCGACAGCTCCTGGGCCGTGGCGTCGCAGGCCTCGGCCTTGCGCGCCGAGATGTAGACGCGCGCGCCGGCGCGCAGAAAGCCCTCGGCAATCATGCGGCCGATGCCGCGCGAGCCGCCGGTGATCAGAGCGCTGCGGCCCTCGAGGGAAAAGAGTTGCTGGGGGTCAAGCATGGCAAGGTCTCCTTGGTATGAATTCAATAGCAGTCAATCATTGCTTGGCGACGGCCGTCCGCCTACGCTTCATGAAAGCGGTCACTCACCCGCCCATGGCAGTGGCACGCCACCCACGCCCAAAGGCCGTGGAGCAGACCATGCGCGGGCGCCGTGG
>JAEXBL010000415.1 GCA_023394015.1 Pseudomonadota bacterium
CCGGGGGCCCCCCGCCCGGCGGGGGGGCGCGCCGGCGGGGCGCCCTGACAGCGCCCCGCCATGTTCCTGGTCGCTGACCGCGGCCACTGGCGCGCCGGGCAACGCGGCTTCCGGCGGGCCGACCACCAAGGGTTCTTCGATGGAGTTCTTCATCATCTCCATGCTCAACGGCCTGAGCTACGGCCTGCTGTTGTTCATGCTCAGCTCGGGCCTGACGCTGATCTTCAGCATGATGGGCGTGCTGAACTTCGCCCACGCCAGCTTCTACATGCTGGGTGCCTACTTCGGCTACACGCTGTCGGGCGTGGTCGGCTTCTGGCCGGCGCTGGTGCTGGCGCCGCTGGGCGTGGCGGTGCTGGGCGCGCTGTTTGAAAAGTACAGCCTGCGCCGGGTGCACAGGTTCGGCCACGTGCCCGAGCTGCTGGTCACCTTCGGGCTGTCCTACATCATCCTGGAGGTGGTGCAGCTCATCTGGGGCCGCCCGGCGGTCGACTTCCGCCCGCCCGAGGTGCTGCAAGGCCCGGCCTTCACCCTGATCAACCATTCGGTGGAGGGCATGCGCTTCGTCTGGGGCGCGGCGCCCGAGGGCGCCTGCCGCGCCGCCGAGGCCGCGGTGCGCGTGGTCTGCTCGCCGTTCCCGGCCACGCGGGCGCTGATGATGCTGGTGGCGCTGCTGATGCTGGTCGGCATCTGGCTGCTGCTCACCCGCACGCGCATCGGCTACATCATCCAGGCGGCGCTGACGCACCCCGACATGGTCGAGGCGCTGGGCCACAACGTGCCGCGCGTGTTCATGCTGGTGTTCGGCGCCGGCACCGGGCTGGCGGCGCTGGCCGGGGTCATCGGCGGCAGCACCTTCGTCACCGAGCCGGCCATGGCCGCCACGGTGGGCGCCATCATCTTCGTGGTGGTGGTGGTGGGCGGCATGGGCTCGCTGGCGGGGGCCTTCGTGGCCTCGGTGCTGATCGGCGTGATCCAGACCTTTGCCGTGGCCTTCGACTACTCGCTGATCACCCTGGCCGGCCAACTCGGCATCCAGCTCAGCGATGCGGTGCGCGAGAACTCGCTGGTCAAGCTCACCGTGTCGCAGGTGGCGCCGATCCTGCCCTACCTGTTCCTGGTGCTGATCCTGATCTTCCGCCCGCGCGGGTTGCTGGGCGCGAGAGAAACATGAAGCACCCCCTGTGTCGCCTTCGGCGCCTTCCCCCTCTGCTGCGCGAGGGGGACGCACCCGATGGCCGGGGAAACCCCGTCCATGGGTGCCTGCGCATGGCCTGCTCCGCGGCCGCCAGTTTCCGTGATGCCCGGTGCCAACCGGGCCGTGCCGTCACCTGCAACGACTACGCATGAACGCGACCATCCAATCCTCCTCTGCGACCGTGCCCGCGCGGTTCAACACCACGCGCCTCGTGATCTGGGGCGGCTTCGCCCTGGTGCTCATCGTGGCGCCGCTCGTCTTCAGCAGCAACCTGTCGATCACCATGCTGGCGCAGATGGGCATCGCCATCATCGCCTGCCTGTCCTACAACATGCTGCTGGGGCAGGGCGGCATGCTGAGCTTCGGCCATGCGGTCTACACCGGGCTGGGCTCCTTCGTGGCCATCCACGCGCTGAATGCCGTGTCCGAGGGGCAGTGGCCGATCCCGGTCAGCCTGCTGCCGCTGGTGGGCGGGCTGGCGGGGCTGTTCTTCGCCGTGCTGCTGGGCTTCGTCACCACCAAGAAGTCGGGCACCACGTTTGCCATGATCACGCTGGGCAGCGGCGAACTGGTGTTCGCCATGTCGCTGATGGTGCCGGAGTTCTTCGGCGGCGAGGCCGGCGTCTCGGGCAACCGCGTGGTGGGCGAGCCGGTGCTGGGCATCAGCTACGGGCCGGCGCGCGAGCTGTACTACCTGATCGCGCTCTACACCTTCGTCTGCGTGCTGCTGATGTACGCCTTCACCCAGACGCCGCTGGGCCGCATGCTGAACGCCGTGCGCGACAACCCCGAGCGGGTGGAGTTCATCGGCTACAGCAGCCAGCGCGTGCGCTACCTGGCCTTCATCATCGCCGGCTTCTTTGCCGGCATCTCGGGCGGACTGGCGGCGCTGCACTTCGAGCTGGTGACGGCCGAGGTGGTGGGCGCCTACCGCTCGGGCGCCTACCTGCTGTTCACCTTTCTGGGCGGCGCCACCTTCTTCTTCGGCCCCATCATCGGTGCCGTGCTGATGGTCATCGCCTTCGTGCTGCTGTCCGAGCTGACCAAGGCCTGGCTGCTGTACCTGGGGCTGATCTTCGTCTTCATGGTGATGTACGCGCCCGGCGGCATTGCCAGCCTGATCATGATGAACGTGCAGGTGGCCGCGCGCGGCAAGTTCGGCCGCATCGCGCCCAGCCTGGCGCTGATGCTGCTGGCCGGCCTGCTGGCCCTGGCCGGTGCCGGGGCCATGATCGAGATGATCTACCACCTGCAGCTCAACCGCGCCATGGGCGATGCGGTGCGCTACTTCGGCGTGACCCTGCACGCCAGCAGCCTGCTGACCTGGGGCGCGTCGGGCGCGCTGCTGCTGATCGGCGGGGCGGCGCTGGAATGGTCGCGCCGCCGCTTTGCCCGCGCCTGGGGCGCGGTGCAGGCCGAGATCGAGGAGGAGAACAAGCGCCTGCAGCAAGTGCCGCAGGACGCTGGCGAGGAGGTGGCCGCATGAGCGCCGCCACCACCACCGACTACGCCGTCGAGCTGCGCGATCTGCACAAGAGCTTCGGCAAGACCGAGATCATCCGCGGCGCCAACCTGGCCGTGCGCCCCGGCGAG
>JAEXBL010000417.1 GCA_023394015.1 Pseudomonadota bacterium
CAGCTGCTCGGCCATTTCCATGGCGATCTTGTTGTGGCTGATGAACAGGAACTGCGTGCCCTGCCGGCTCATCTTGGTCACCAGCTTGGCGTAGCGCTCGGTGTTGGCGTCGTCCAGCGGCGCGTCGCCCTCGTCCAGCAGGCAGAACGGCGCCGGGTTGAGCTGGAAGATGGCAAACACCAGCGCGATCGCCGTCAGCGCCTTCTCGCCGCCCGACAGCAGGTGGATGGTCTGGTTCTTCTTGCCCGGCGGCTGAGCCATGACCTGCACGCCGGAGTCGAGGATTTCCTCGCCCGTCATCACCAGCCGCGCGTGGCCGCCGCCGAACAGCTCGGGGAACATGCGGCCGAAGTGCTCGTTGACGGTGTTGAAGGTGTTGCCCAGCAGCTCGCGGGTTTCGGCGTCGATCTTCTTGATCGCGTCTTCCAGCGTGGTCATGGCCTCGGTCAGGTCGGCGTTCTGCGCGTCGAGGAACTGCTTGCGCTCGCGCGCCGTGCTCAGCTCTTCCAGCGCCGCCAGGTTGACCGCGCCCAGCGCCTGCACTTCGCGGTGAAGGCGTTCGATCTCGCCCTGCAGGCCTTGCAGGCGCACGTTGCCCTCGGTGATGGATAGCTCGACGGCGGCCAGGTCGGCCTCGGCGTCGGTCAGCAGTTGCGTGTACTGCTCGGTGCCCAGGCGCGCGGCCTGTTCCTTGAGCTGCAGGTCGGTGATGCGCTGGCGCAGCGGGTCGAGCTCGCGCTCCAGCGTCAGGCGCCGCTCGTCGCTGGCGCGCAGCTTGGCCGTCAGGTCGTCGTAGCTGCTGCGCTGGGCGCCCAGGGCCTGCTCGCGCTCCAGCTTCAGGGCCAGCGCATCCTGCAGGCCGGCCTGGGCGGCGGCGTCGGTCAGGCGCGCCAGCTCGTCCTGCGCGCGCTGCTGCTCGGCGGCGATGCCGGCGCTTTGCTGGCCGGCCGTGTCGATGGTGCGGGCCAGCTCGGCCCGGCGCGCCTGCAGGCTGCGCTGGGCAAAAGTGGCTTCCTGCGCCTGCCGCTCCAGCGTGCGCTGCTGCTCGCGCGCCTCGGCCAGCTGGCGCTCGGCCTCGATCACGCGCTCGTCGAGCTGGGCGTGGCGCTCTTGCGTGTCGGCGAGCTGCATGTCCAGCTCCTCGAAGCGCGCCTCGGCCGTCACGCGGCGCTCCTGCAAGTCGCCCAGCGCGGCATCGACCTCGGCCAGGTCGCCGGCGATCTGCTCGCTGCGCGCGCGGGTCTGCTCGGCCAGCTGGGTCAGGCGCAGGGTCTCGACCTGCAGCTCGTGCGCGCGCTGGCGCGCCTCGGCGGCTTCGCGGCGCGTGCCCACCAGGCGCTGGCTGGCGTCGCTGTAGCCAGCCTCGGCCTTGACGAGCGCGTTGCGCGCCTCGTCGCTGATGAGCGATTGCGCGCGCAGCTGCTTCTCGATGTTCTCGATCTCCTGCGCGCGCGCCAGCAGGCCCGCCTGCTCGGAATCGGGCGCGTAGAAGCTGACGCTGTGGGCCGTGACGCAGTGGCCGCTTTGGACGTAGATGGCTTCGCCGCCCTGCAGCTGGCCGCGCGCGGCCAGCGCGTCTTCCAGGCTGGCGGCGGTGTAGCAGCCGGCCAGCCAGTCCGCCAGCAAGGCCTTCTGGCCGGCGTCATTCAGGCGCAGCAGATCGGCCAGGCGCGGCAGGCGCGCGGGCGCCTCGGGCAGCGCGGCGGGCGGCGGGTTGTAGAAGGCCAGTTTGGCCGGCGGCGCATCGCTGGCGAAGGCGCGCACCATGTCCAGCCGGCTGACTTCCAGCGCCGACATGCGCTCGCGCAGCGCGGCTTCGAGCGCGCATTCCCAGCCGGGCTCGACGTGGATGCGGCTCCACAGCCCTTGCAGGCCGTCCAGCCCGTGCTTTTGCAGCCAGGGCGTCAGCTTGCCGTCGGTCTTGACCTTGTCCTGCAAGGCCTTGAGCGCCTCCAGACGCGCCGACAGGTCGGCCTGCCGGGCGGATTCCTGGTTGACGGCCTGCTGCGCGGCACGGCGGGCCTCGTCTAGCTGCGGCACGCTGTCCTGCAGCTCCTGCAGGCGGGCGTCGGTGATTTCGGCGCTTTCCTGCGCCGTCGCCAGCTGCGACTGCAGGTTCAGCAGGCGCTGCTCGTCAGGCGCGGCCAGGGCGTTCTTGTCGGCCGTGAGCTTGTCGCGGCGCGCGTTCAACTGCCGCGTCTGCTCCTCGATGCCGCGCTGCTCGGCCGCCAGCACCTGGATCTGCTGCTGCACCTGGCCGACGGCACTGCGCTGCTCGGCGGACTTGGCCTGCGCCGCGCGCAGCGCCTCTTCCAGCGCAGGCAGCGCGCCCTGCTGCTCTTCGAGCTGCGCGGCCAGGGTGATGGCTTGTTCCTCGGCCTCGGCGTCCTGCTCGGCCAGTTGCTCGATCTCGGCCTCGGCCTCGTCCTTGCGCGCGGCCCACTGGGCGATCTGCTCCTGCAACTGCAGCAGCCGGCTTTCGGCGCGCTGGCGGCCTTCGACGACGAAGCGGATCTCGGCCTCCAGCCGGCCGACCTCGGCACTGGCCTCGTACAGCAGGCCCTGCGCCTGGTTGACCTGGTCGCCGGCGGCGTAGTGGGCCTGGCGGATGGTTTCCAGGTCGGCCTCGACGTGGCGCAGGTCGGCCAGGCGCGATTCCAGCTCGTTGACGGCCTTCTCGGCATCGGCCTTGAGCCGCACCTGGCCCTCCTCGGCCTCGGCGCGCTTCAGGAACCAGAGCTGGTTCTGCTTGAGCGTGGCCGACGACTGCAGGGCGTGGTACTGCTGGGCCACCTCGGCCTGGCGCTCCAGTTTTTCCAGGTTGGCGTTCAGTTCGCGCAGGATGTCCTCCACGCGCTGCAGGTTCTCGCGCGTGTCGGCCAGGCGGTTCTCGGTCTCGCGGCGGCGCTCCTTGTACTTGCTGACGCCGGCGGCTTCTTCGAGGAACAGGCGCAGCTCCTCGGGGCGCGACTCGATGATGCGGCTGATGGTGCCCTGGCCGATGATGGCGTAAGCGCGCGGCCCCAGGCCGGTGCCCAGGAACACGTCCTGCACGTCGCGCCGGCGCACCGGCTGGTTGTTGATGTAGTAGCTGCTGGTGCCGTCGCGCGTGAGCACGCGCTTGACGGAGATCTCGGCAAACTGGTTCCACTGGCCGCCGGCGCGGTGGTCCTGGTTGTCGAACACCAACTCCACCGACGAGCGCGAGGCCGGCTTGCGCGTGGTGGTGCCGTTGAAGATCACGTCCTGCATCGACTCGCCGCGCAGCTCGGACGCGCGCGACTCGCCCAGCACCCAGCGCACTGCGTCCATGATGTTGGACTTGCCGCAGCCGTTGGGCCCCACCACGCCGACCAATTGGCCGGGCAGCATGAAGTTGGTGGGTTCGGCGAAGGACTTGAAGCCGGAGAGCTTGATGGAGTTGAGACGCACTGGCGCTATGAGGCCGCTCGGGCCGGACTGCAGGGGGTCGAAGGCAAAAGGGCAATGATACCGCGCGGCAAGGGGTCAATCGGCCCGGCTGCGCCTGGGCCAGTGCTTGGGCTGGGCCGATTTTCGCTACATTTTGTATAGCATGATGTGCTTTCCTGGCCGACGCCAGGGGCCGATTCAACCAGCAATTCCTGGCACGGCAGCGCCAGGCCCTGCGCCCGCTGCATCCAGCAGGGCGCCCAGCGCTCTCTCAGGCGGCCCAGGCCCCTGCCGGCAGGCGCGCCCCGGATAATCCGCCGCCATGAATCCCCTGCTCTCGCGCCTGCAGCCCTACCCGTTCGAGCGGCTGCGCCAGTTGTTCACCGGTGTCACGCCCCACCCGGCCTACCGACCGATCAGCCTGGGCATTGGCGAGCCGAAGCACGCCACGCCCCGGTTCATCCAGGACGCGCTGGCTGGCGACCTGGCCACCGGACTGGCGGGCTACCCGCCCACCGCCGGTTCGCCCGCGCTGCGCCAAGCCTGCGCCGGCTGGCTGCAGCGGCGCTACGGTGTGGCGGTGGACGCGGCCACCCAGGTGCTGCCGGTGCTGGGCTCGCGCGAGGCGCTGTTCGCGCTGGCGCAGACGGTGGTCGACCCCACGCGCCCCGGCGGCGCGGTGGTGGCCTGCCCCAACCCCTTCTATCAAATCTACGAGGGCGCCACCCTGCTGGCGGGCGCCGAGCCGCACTACGTGGCCAGCGACCCGGCGCGCAACTTCGCCCCGCGCTGGGACCAGGTGCCACCCGACGTGTGGGCGCGCACGCAGCTGGTCTATGTGTGCTCGCCCGGCAACCCCACCGGCGCGGTGATGCCGCTGGAGGAGTGGCGGATGCTGTTCGCGCTGAGCGATGCGCACGGCTTCGTCATCGCCTCGGACGAGTGCTACAGCGAGATCTACTTCGACGGCGCGGCGCCGCTGGGCGGGCTGGAGGCGGCGATGAAACTGGGCCGCCCGGACTTCAGGCGCCTGGTGATGCTGACCAGCCTGTCCAAGCGCAGCAACGTGCCGGGCCTGCGCTCGGGCTTCGTGGCCGGCGATGCCGACATCCTGAAAGCCTTTCTGCGCTACCGCACCTACCACGGCAGCGCCATGAGCCCGGCGGTGCAGACCGCCAGCATCGCCGCCTGGGGCGACGAGGCGCACGTGCAGGACAACCGCCGCCTCTACCGCGAGAAGTTCGCCGCCGTGCTGCCGCTGCTGGCGCCGGTGATGGACGTGAAGCTGCCCGACGCCGCGTTCTACCTGTGGGCCGGCATCCCCGCGGCGTGGAATAGTTGCGACACCGGCTTCGCCCGCGCCCTGCTCGCTCAATACAATGTGACGGTGCTGCCCGGCAGCTACCTGGCGCGCGACGCCGGCGGCAGCAACCCCGGCCAGGGCCGCGTGCGCATGGCGCTGGTGGCCGAGACGGCCGAATGCGTCGAGGCGGCCCGGCGCATCGCCCAGTTCATCCAGTCCAACCCGCACCCCACTCCATGAGTTCCTCCCTGCAGCAAACCATCGACACCGCCTGGGAGCAGCGCGCCAGCATCTCGCCCGCCGCCGCCCCGCCCGAGGGGGTCGAGGCGGTGGAGCACGTCATCGGCGAGCTGAACGCCGGCCGCCTGCGCGTGGCCACGCGCCAGGGCGTGGGGCAGTGGACGGTGCACCAG
>JAEXBL010000438.1 GCA_023394015.1 Pseudomonadota bacterium
CGTCGAGACGCTGCGCAAGGAAATGCTGGAGCGCCTGATCGAAGAGCGCGCGCAACTGCAGTTCGCCCGCGAGATGGGCCTGAAGGTGGACGAGGACGCTATGGCCCAGGCCGAGCTGTCGATCGCCCGCCAGAACCAGCTGGCCACGGTGGAGCAGCTGCACCGCCGCATCGAGCAGGAAGGCATTGCCGTCAAGGACTTCCGCGACGACGTGCGCAACCAGGTGCTGCTGGCGCGCCTGCGCCAGCAGGAGATCGAGCCCAGGCTGCGCGTGACCGACACCGAGGTGGACGCCTTCATCCGCGAGCAGACCGGCGCCCAGCCCGGCGCGGTGGACCTGAACCTGGCCATGATCCTGGTGGCCGTGCCCGAGGACAGCAGCGACGCCGACGTGGCGCGCCTGCAGGCCCGCGCCGACGAGGTGGCGCGCCGCGCCCGCGCCGGCGAGGACTTCGCCCAGCTGGCGCTGGAGTTCTCCGACGCCAACAACCGCGGCCGCGACGGCGGCGTGCTGGGCCTGCGCCCGTCCGACCGCTACCCGACCCTGTTTGTGCAAAGCACCCAGCGCGTGCGCGTGGGCGACATCGCCGGCCCGGTGAAGTCCGACGCCGGCTTTCACGTCCTGAAGGTGCTGCAGCGCCAGCAGAACAACGAGCTGCCCGAGGTCCGTATCCCGCACACCCAGGTGCGCCACATCCTGCTGCGCACCGGCCCCTCGCAAAGCGAGCAGGTGGCGCGCGAGCGTGCGGCCGACTTCAGGCGCCGCATCCAGTCCGGCCAGGCCAGCTTCGAGGAGCTGGCGCGCCAGTTCTCGCAGGACGACAGCGCCGCCGACGGCGGCGAGCTGGGCTGGGTGCCGCCGGGCCAGTTCGTGCCCGAGTTCGAGCAGGCCATGAACAACCTCGACCCCGGCCAGATCAGCGACCCGGTGGTCAGCCGCTTCGGCGTGCACCTGATTCGCGTCGATGGCCGGCGCGAGCAGGTGCTCAGCGCCGCCGAGCAGCGCCAGCTGGCGCGCAACATGCTGCGCGAGAAGAAGGCGCAGGAGGCCTTCGAGACCTGGGCACGCGAGGTGCGGGGCCGCGCCTACGTGGAGTACCGCGATCCACCGCGGTGAGGTTCAGCGTCGGGCGTTGAGCGTTGAGCGAGAAAGCCCGGAGCTTGGTGTTCACGCCCAACGCCCGCCGCTGAACGCACAACCATGAAGCACATTCCCCGCAAGCGCTTCGGCCAGCACTTCCTGGCCGATCCGGCCATCATCGACGCCATCGTGCGCGCCATCGACCCGCGGCCCGGCCAGGCGGTGGTGGAGATCGGCCCCGGCCTGGCGGCGCTGACGCAGCCGCTGGTCGAGCGGCTGGGCCGCCTGACGGTGATTGAGCTGGACCGCGACCTGGCCGCCCGCCTGCGCGCGCACCCGCAGCTCGAGGTGATCGAATCCGACGTGCTGAAAGTGGACTTCGCGCAACTGCAGCAGGCGCAGCCCGACAGCCCACTGAGGGTGGTGGGCAACCTGCCCTACAACATCTCCAGCCCCATCCTGTTCCGCCTGCTGCCCTTTGCCCCCGTCATCGAGGACCAGCACTTCATGCTGCAAAAGGAAGTGGTGGATCGCATGGTGGCGGCGCCGGCCAGCGGCGACTACGGGCGCCTGTCAGTGATGCTGCAATGGCGCTACCCCATGGACAGCGTACTGGCCGTGCCGCCCGAGGCCTTCGACCCGCCGCCGCGCGTCGATTCGGCCGTGGTGCGCATGGTCCCGCGCGCCGACTTCGTGCCGGTGGACGCCGAATTGTTGTCCGAACTGGTGCGCGTGGCCTTCAGCCAGCGCCGCAAGCTGCTGCGCCACACGCTGGGCAAGTGGCTCGACACGCGCGGCTTTGCAGGCCAGTTCGACGTGCAGCGGCGCGCCGAGGAAGTGCCGGTGGGCGAGTATGTGGCGCTGGCGCAGTCGCTTCAATAAAGAGAGCTATCTGCGCTTATCTGTCGGGCACTAGAAAGGCTGCACAGCAAGCCGCCCCTCGTCAGAAGGCCGCGGAGCAGGCCATTCGGGAACGCCATTGCCCGGGATCCCCCCGGGCAATGGCGTTGTCCCTCTGGGGGGAAGACGCCGCAGGCGGCTCAGGGGGGATCAATTGGCTCAGGGGGGATCAATTCAAGGCCATTGACAGCTTGCGCCGGTAGCTCGACAGCATTTCGGCCTGCGGGTCCTCCTGCATGGCGGCCTTGCCGGTCAGCTCGATGCCGCCGGCGCTCTGGCCGTCCGTGGTGGCGGCCTTGGGCGGCGGCGGGGTCAGCAGCTCCAGGATGGCGACGTAGGTCTTGCGCGCGGCCTCGTCGTTCCATTGCTTGTCGCGCAGGATGATCTCCAGCAGCTCATCCATGGCCTGCGTCCACTGGCCCTCGGCCATCAGCACCTGGGCCTTCTGAAAGCGGGTGTCGAAGTCGCGCTTGTTCTGCGCGATCAGCTCGTCGAACTGCGGCAGTGGCCAGTTGCCGCGCTCGTCCTTCTCCACGAACTCCATCGCGTCCAGCCAGCGGCGCAGCGCGTCGAAGCGCAGCACGCGCGGCTCGCGCCGCAGGGGCTCTTCCAGCGTGGCGGCGGCTTCTTCATACGCGCCGGTGGCGATCAGCAGGCGCACGTAGTCGGCGCGCGCGTCGTCGTTGGCCGGGTCCTGCGCCAGCGCGTCGGCCAGCTTGGCCAGCGCGGCGGCGGTGTCGCCGGATTGCAGCAGGGCCTCGGCCTCGCTCACTTCTTCCTCGGCCGCCAGTTCGCCCTCGCTGGGCACGTGCTTGTCGAGGAACTGGCGCAGTTGCCCTTCCGGCAGCGCGCCGGTGAAGCCGTCCACCGGCTGGCCGTTCTTCAGCAGGATGCAGGTCGGGATGCTGCGGATGCCGAAGGCGGCGGCCAGCTGCTGCTCCTGGTCGGAGTCGATCTTGGCCAGCTTGAAGCGGCCGGCGTACTCGGCCTCCAGCTTTTCCAGGATCGGCCCCAGCGTCTTGCACGGGCCGCACCAGGGCGCCCAGAAGTCCACCAGCACGGGCGTCTGCATCGAGGCGGCGATGACCTCGGTTTCGAAGTTTTGAACGGTGACGTCGATCATGGTTTGTCTGCGGGCAAAATCGGGGGAGACATTCATTGTGCCAACTACCGACATGACCCCTGCCCTTATCGGTGTGGTGATGGGTTCCAGCAGCGACTGGGACACCATGCAGCACGCGGTCCAGATCCTCGCGCAGTTCGGCGTGCCGCACGAGGCGCGCGTGGTCTCGGCGCACCGCATGCCGGACGACATGTTCGCCTACGCCGAGGCCGCCCAGGCGCGCGGCCTGCGCGCCATCATCGCCGGCGCCGGCGGCGCCGCGCACCTGCCGGGCATGCTGGCCGCCAAGACGGTGGTGCCGGTGCTGGGCGTGCCGGTGGCCAGCAAGCACTTGCAGGGCGTCGATTCGCTGCACAGCATCGTGCAAATGCCCAAGGGCGTGCCGGTGGCCACCTTCGCCATCGGCGCCGCCGGCGCGGCGAATGCGGCGCTGTTCGCGGTGGCGCTGCTGGCCGGCGAGGACGCGGCGCTGCGCCAGCGGCTGGAGCAGTTTCGTATCGATCAGACCGCCGCGGCGCGGGCCATGACACTACCGACTTGATTGAAGGTTCAGCGTTGGGCGTTGGGCGTTGAGCGAGAAAACCGGAACTTTCCAGCGCCACGCCTCCAATA
>JAEXBL010000464.1 GCA_023394015.1 Pseudomonadota bacterium
TCTTGCCCGAGCCGGTGGGGCCGGTCACCAGAATCATGCCGTAGGGTCGCTCGATGGCCTTGAGCAGGCGCTCCTTCTCGATCGGCTCGTAGCCCAGCGCGTCGATACCCATCTTGGCGCTGCTCGGATCCAGGATGCGGATCACGATCTTCTCGCCGAACAGGGTGGGCAGGGTGCTGACCCGGAAGTCGATGACGCGGTCGGGGCCGATCTTCAGCTTCATGCGGCCGTCCTGCGGCACGCGCTTTTCCGAGATGTCGAGCCGCGACAGCACCTTGATGCGCGAGGCCAGCTTGTCCTTGATGGCGGGCGGCGGCGTCACGATCTCGCGCAACTCCCCGTCGATGCGAAAGCGCACGCGGTAGTAGTGCTCGTAGGGCTCGAAGTGCAGGTCGGACGCGCGCATGTTGAAGGCGTCCACCAGCATCTTGTGCAGAAACCGGACGATGGGCGCGTCGTCGACTTCGGTCTGGGCCGCCTCGGCGTCCTCGGCGGGCGTGTCGGTGGCCAGCGAGGCCTCGTCGAACTCGAAGTCGCCACCGACGATGCTGTCCATCGCCTCGGTGGTGCTCTTGGTGTGGGCCTCGATGAGCCGGCTCAGCTTGTCGAATTCGCCGATGACCCATTCCACGCCCATCTGGGTCGCAAACTTCACCCGCTCGGCCGCTTCGTGGTCCGACGGGTCGGCCGTGGCCACGATCAGGCGCCCGCTGCGCTTGCTCAGCGCCAGGATGCGGTAGCGGATCGACAGCTTGGGGTCGAGCAGATCGGTCGGCAGGCGCTGGGCATCGAGTGCGTCCACGTCGAGCAGGGGCGCAGAAAACGCCTGCGACATGGTGTGCGCCAGGTCCGACGCGGTAATGGCCCCGCTTTCGGTCAGCTCGGTGATGAAGTGGCGGTTGCCGGCCTGTGCCTTGCGAAACACCTCATCGGCCGTTTGCTGGCTGATCCGGCCGGCCATGACCAAGGCCCGGCCCACGCCCGGCAGCGTGGCAGGGGCGGCGTTCCTGGAAACCGGATCAGCAATGGCCATGGGCGAAAAAAATCAAACGGACAAGACAAGCCGATCGATCATCGCCGATTGGTGAATAGATGTAAACGCTGGGCTGTGCGAATGTGTGCAGCAATCGACACATCGCAAGGCAGCGGAGTAGGCACAAACTTCGGCACGGTCTGGACCACGAAGCTGCACCAAGAAGTGGTGGTCGGGGTGAGAGGATTCGAACCTCCGGCCTCTACGTCCCGAACGTAGCGCTCTACCAGGCTAAGCTACACCCCGATGGTGCCCGGCCCAGTGTGGGTGTCACGAGCGCCGCTGCAATAGCTGAGCCGCCAATTCTATCAAACTGTTGGTGTAGTCATTGACCGGCAGCGCGCGGGCAGCCTCAACAGCGCGCTCGGCCTGTGCCGCGGCCGCAACACGGGTGCGCTCCAGGGCACCGGTGCGGCGCACGATGTCGGCGATGCGGGGCAGCTCGGTGGTGCTGCCGGTTTCGATGGCCTGGCGCACCACCTGGGCCTCGTCCGGGGTGCCCAGCTTCATGGCCAGAATCAGCGGCAGGGTGGCCTTGCCCTCGCGCAGGTCGTCGCCCAGGTTCTTGCCCATCTCGATGGCGTCGCCGTCGTAGTCGAGCACGTCGTCGATGACCTGAAAGGCCGTGCCCAGCGACTGGCCGTATTCGGCGCAGGCCTCTTCCAGTGCGGGCGGGCTGCCGGCCAGGATGGCGGCGATGCGGCAACTGGCCTCGAACAGCTTGGCCGTCTTGGAGCGAATCACCCGCAGGTAGCCGGCTTCGTCCAGCGAGGCATCGTGCATGTTCATCAGCTGCAGCACTTCGCCTTCGGCGATCACGTTGGTGGCGTTGGCCAGCACCTGCATGATGCGCATGTTCTCGCTTTCCACCATCATCTGGAAGGCACGCGAATACAGGAAGTCGCCCACCAGCACGCTGGCGGGGTTGCCGAACACCTCGTTGGCGGTGGCGCGGCCGCGCCGCAGCGTCGATTCGTCGACCACGTCGTCGTGCAGCAGGGTGGCGGTGTGGATGAATTCCACCACCGCGGCCAGCTTGTGGCGTTCCGGATGCTGGCAGCCCAGCGCATTGCACATCAGCACCAGCAGCACGGGGCGCAGGCGCTTGCCGCCGGCCGAGATGATGTAGTGCGCCACCTGGCCGACCAGAGGCACTTCCGAGTCGAGCCGACGCACGATGGTGGCGTCGACCTCGCGCATGTCGTCGGCGGCCAGGGCCAGGGCGCGGGTGGTAGGGGTGTGGGAGGAGGACAAGGGCGGCGGGCGGCGAGAAACTGCGAAATGCGGGGCCAGGCGCAAGGCTTGGCGCCAGCGGCGCAAATTATAGGTTTGGCCGTTGCTCGCCCCGCGCGGACGGAGGGCTGCAGGGCAGTGTGGTTTGCCAAGCCTGCAGCGGCCCCTTATAATGCGCGGTTCTGCCGGAAATCCGTTCGGCAGAGCATTTCCCGAAAGAGGATTTCACTATGTACGCGGTCATAAAAACCGGTGGCAAGCAGTATCGCGTGGCTGCCGGCGAGAAGATCAAAGTAGAACAGATTGCTGCGGACGTTGGCCAGGAAATCACCTTCGACCAGGTTCTGGCTGTCGGCAACGGCAGCGACCTGGCGGTCGGTGCGCCCCTGGTGTCCGGCGCCTCCGTCGTCGCCAAGGTGCTCAGCCATGGCAAGCACGACAAGGTGCGCTTCTTCAAGATGCGCCGCCGCAAGCACTACCAGAAGCGCCAGGGGCATCGCCAGGGCTATACCGAACTCGAGATCGGCACCATCAACGGCGCCGGCCAGTCCAAGGAGTAACACACCATGGCACAGAAAAAAGGCGGCGGCTCCACGCGAAACGGCCGCGATTCCAATCCCAAGATGCTGGGCGTGAAGGTGTTCGGCGGTCAGACCGTCAACGCCGGCACCATCATCGTGCGCCAGCGCGGCACCAAGTTCCATCCCGGCGCCAACGTGGGCGTGGGCAAGGACCACACGCTGTTCGCCCTGGTCGACGGCCAGGTGTCGTTCGCCATCAAGGGTGCGCTGAACAAGCAGGTGGTGCAGGTCACGCCGGCCGCGGCCTGAAAAGGCCCGGTCGCTTGACTGCCTGCGAGCCCCGCCTGCGCGGGGCTTCGTTGTTTTTGAGCGCCCGCCCCTACACTGCACCCCATGAAGTTCGTTGACGAAGCCTTTATCGACGTGGCCGCCGGCGACGGCGGCAATGGCTGCTCGTCGTTCCGCCGCGAGAAGTTCCGCGAGTTCGGCGGCCCCGACGGCGGCGACGGTGGTCGGGGTGGGCATGTGTTCGCGGTGGCCGACACCAACCTGAACACCTTGGTGGACTTTCGCTACGCGCGCCGGCACGAGGCCCAGCGCGGCCAGCACGGCATGGGCTCGGACATGTTCGGCGCCGCGGGCGACGACATCACGCTGAAGATGCCCGTGGGCACGGTCATCAGCGACGCCGAGACCGGCGAGCTGCTTTTCGAGCTGCTGCAGCCGGGCGAGAAGATCATGATCGCCAAGGGCGGCGATGGCGGCTTTGGCAACCTGCGCTTCAAGAGCTCCACCAACCGCGCGCCGCGGCAGAAGACCCCCGGCTGGCCGGGCGAGAAGAAAAGCCTGAAGCTGGAGCTGAAGGTGCTGGCCGACGTCGGCCTGCTGGGCATGCCCAACGCGGGCAAGTCCACCTTCATCGCCGCCGTCAGCAATGCGCGGCCCAAGATCGCCGACTACCCCTTCACCACGCTGCATCCTAATCTGGGCGTGGTGCGAGCCGGGCCGGGGCAAAGCTTCGTGGTGGCCGACATCCCGGGGCTGATCGAGGGCGCCAGCGAAGGCGCCGGCCTGGGCCACCAGTTCCTGCGCCACCTGCAGCGCACGCGGCTGCTGCTGCACATCGTCGACATCGCCCCCTTCGACGAAGGCGTCGACCCGGTGGCGCAGGCCAAGGCCATCGTCGCCGAGCTGAAGAAGTACGACAAGGCGCTCTACGAGAAGCCGCGCTGGCTGGTGCTGAACAAGCTCGACATGGTGCCCGAGGCCGAGCGCGCCGCGCGCGTGAAGGACTTCGTCAGGCGCCTGCGCTGGAAGGGGCCTGTGTTCGAGATCTCGGCGCTGACGCGCGAAGGCTGCGAGCCGCTGGTGCAAGCCATTGCGCGCCACGTGCATGGCGAGCAGGTCGCCAGCGCGCCCGAGTTGCCGCGCGACCCGCGCTTTGACGACTGACCGTTTTGCTCTAATCACAATAGCTTCCCGCGCTTGTGCAGCAGGCGTTGAAGCCCGAAATGACTGAAAACTCCGTTTCCGAGGTGCTGCGCCAGGCGCGCCGGGTGGTGATCAAGGTCGGCTCCAGCCTGGTGACCAACGAGGGCCGCGGCCTGGACGAGGCTGCCATCGGCGAGTGGTGCCGGCAAATGGCGCTGCTGGCCGCCGAGCCGGGCGCCGAGCGCGAGGTGGTGATGGTCTCCAGCGGCGCCATTGCCGAGGGCATGAAGCGCCTGGGCTGGGCCAGGCGCCCGCGCGAGGTGAACGAGTTGCAGGCCGCCGCTGCCGTCGGCCAGATGGGCCTGGCGCAGATGTACGAGACCAAGCTGCGCGAGCAGGGCCTGCGCAGCGCCCAGGTGCTGCTCACGCACGCCGACCTGGCCGACCGCGAGCGCTACCTGAACGCGCGCTCCACCTTGCTCACCCTGCTGCAATACGGGGTGCTGCCGGTCATCAACGAGAACGACACGGTGGTCACCGACGAGATCAAGGTGGGCGACAACGACACCCTGGGCGCGCTGGTGGCCAACCTGATCGAGGCCGATCTGCTGATCATCCTGACCGACCAGAAGGGCTTGTTCACCGCCGATCCGCGCGCCAACCCGGCGGCCGAGTTCGTGCACGAGGCGCGCGCCGGCGACCTGGGGCTGGAGCGCATGGCCGGCGGTGCCGGCTCCAGCATCGGCAAGGGCGGCATGCTGACCAAGATCCTGGCCGCCAAGCGGGCGGCCGGCTCGGGCGCGTCCACGGTGATCGCCTGGGGGCGCGAGCCCGACGTGCTGCTGCGCCTGGCCGCTGGCGAGCGCATCGGCACCCTGCTGGTGGCGCCCACGCAGAAGATGCAGGCACGCAAGCAGTGGATCGCCGACCACCTGCAACTGCGCGGCACGCTGGTGGTGGACGATGGTGCTGTCGCCAAGCTGCGCCAGGCCGGCAAGAGCCTGCTGCCGATCGGCATGACGCAGGTCGAGGGCGTGTTCGCGCGCGGCGACGTGGTCGCCATCCGCGATGCGGCGGGGCAGGAGGTGGCGCGCGGCCTGGCCAACTACTCCAGCGCCGAGGCGCGCCTGCTGTGCCGCAAGCCGTCGGGCGAGATCGTGGCGCTGCTCGGCTACATGGCCGAGCCGGAAATGGTCAACCGCGACAACATGGTGCTGACGCGCTGAATCGGCGGCCGCGCTCGGCGGCGCCGGCCTGGTGCAGCCACTCAGTAATACAGCGAGCGGTTGCCCGACTTCAGCTCGCGCACCATGTCGGCCACCGTCTGCCGCACGCCGGTGCCGATGCAGATGCCGTCGCGCGCGAGGCTGAAGGGGTGGCGCACCATCACGCTGCTCTGGCCGCGCATGCTCTTCCAGTCGGTATCGCTGCTGGGCGTCCACGGGTTGCCCTGCACCTGGCGGGCGTAGATGCGGAACTCGCCGGTGGCGCAGCGAATGCCTTCATAGCTCGCATTCACCGCCGAGGGGCCGCGGGCCACCACCACGTAGCGCACGATGCCGGTGTCGTGGTTGATGCGGATGGTGTCCGGATCGATGCCCATGCGCACCGTGGCGGTGCGCGGCATCTCGATCTCGATCAGCCGGCTGGTGCTGTAGGCGGGCGGTGGCGGCACCTCGTCTTCCTTCCAGTCCGCGCGGTCCAGGTCGGCGTACTGGGCGCTGGCGACGGTGCCGATGGCCAGGGCGCACACCGCCAGCAGCGGCGTGGCGATGGCGCGCCAGCTTGTCTTGAGCGGCGGCTTCATGAGTCGTCGCGCGGGCCGAACGGCGTGCGCGGCACCGCCTCCAGCGTGGCGCCCGGCGGCAGCGCCATGGGCGGCGCGGCGCGCCGTTCGTGGCGGCGCTCCTGCGTGTGGATGGCGGGCAGCTCGCCACCGGCATCGCGCGGGCGCATGCCGCCGCGCAGGTAGCGGTTGCGGTGGTCCTGGCGCGGCAGAAAGCGCGCCAACTCCGTCAGTGCCATCTCGTAGACGCCGCGCTTGAACTCCACCACCACGTCCAGCGGCACCCAGTAGTCGTTCCAGCGCCAGGCGTCGAACTCGGGCTTGCTGGTGGCGCGCAGGTTCAGGTTCCAGTCGTGCGCGATCAGTTGCAGCAGGTACCAGATCTGCTTCTGGCCCTTGTAGTGGCCGCGGGCGTCGCGGCGGATGAACCGGTCTGGCACCTCGTAGCGCAACCAGACGCGGGTTCGGGCCACGATGCGCACATGTTCCGGCTGAAGACCGACTTCCTCGTGCAGCTCCCGGTACATGGCCTGCTCGGGAGATTCGCCCCGATCAATGCCGCCTTGCGGAAACTGCCAAGAGTGGGTGCGGATGCGCTTGCCCCAAAATACCTGATTTTTCTGGTTGAGCAGGATGATGCCGACGTTCGGGCGAAAGCCTTCCCGGTCAAGCATAATCAAACCTCAAATTCAATAAGTTGTTGCCATTATGCACCGCGCTCCGCGCGCGGCAAGTGGGCACAAACCCCATTCATGGCGCGGGCTTCGCGCCGCTTGCTCGATGAAAGCCTCCCAGTTCCTCATCTCCACGCTGAAAGAAGCGCCGGCCGACGCCGAGATCGTCAGCCACCAACTCATGATGCGCGCCGGCATGATCAAGCGGCTGTCGGCGGGCATTTACACTTTCATGCCGATGGGCCTGCGCGTGATCCGCAAGGTCGAGGCCATCGTGCGCGAGGAGATGAACCGTGCCGGCGCCATCGAATGCACCATGCCGGTGGTGCAGCCGGCCGAGCTGTGGCAGGAGACCGGGCGCTTCGAGGGCATGGGCCCCGAGCTGCTGCGCATCCGCGACCGGCACGAGCGCGACTTCGTGGTGCAGCCGACCAGCGAGGAGGTGGTGACCGACATCGCGCGGCAGGACTTTCGCAGCTACAAGCAGCTGCCCAAGAACCTGTACCAGATCCAGACCAAGTTTCGCGACGAGCGCCGGCCGCGCTTCGGCCTGATGCGCGGGCGCGAGTTCATCATGAAGGACGCCTACAGCTTCGACCGCGACGAGGCCGGCGCCAAGACCAGCTACCAGAAGATGGCGGCCGCCTACCGCGCCATCTTCGACCGCTTCGGCCTGCGCTACCGCGCGGTGGCGGCCGATTCGGGCGCCATCGGGGGCGACCTGAGCGAGGAGTTCCAAGTCATCGCCGCCACCGGCGAGGACGCCATCGTCTACGCCACCGGCAGCGACTACGCCGCCAACATGGAAAAGGCCGAAAGCGCGCCGCCCGCCGGCCCGCGCCCGGCGCCGGCGCAGCCGCTGACCAAGACGCCCACGCCCGGCAAGGCCACCTGCGCCGACGTGGCCGAGTTGCTGAAGCTGCCGCTGGCCACCACGGTGAAGTCGCTGGTGCTGGCCACCGACGAGTTGAACGAGGCCGGTGAAGTCGCCCAGACCCAGGTCTGGCTGCTGCTGCTGCGCGGCGATCACGATTTGAACGAGGTGAAGGCCGGCAAGGTGCCGGGGCTGGACCAGGGCTTCCGCTTCGCCACCGTGGCCGAGATCGTCGATCACTTCGGCACCCAGCCGGGCTATCTCGGCCCCGTTGGGCTAAAAAAACCGGTGAGGATCGTCGCCGACCGCGAGGTGGCGGTGATGGCCGACTGGGTGTGCGGCGCCAACGAGGAGGACTTCCACCTCACCGGCGTCAACTGGGGCCGCGACCTGCCCGAGCCGGATCTCGTGGCCGACCTCCGCAACGTGGTCGCCGGCGATCCGGCGCCCGACGGCGGCGGCCAGCTGGCCATCGAGCGCGGCATCGAGATCGGCCACGTGTTCTACCTGGGCACCAAGTACAGCCGCGCCATGAACGCCACCTTTCTCGACGAGGACGGCAAGCCCAAGCCGTTCGAGATGGGCTGCTACGGCATCGGCATCACGCGCCTGCCGGCGGCGGCGATCGAGCAGAACCACGACGCGCGCGGCATCATCTGGCCCGACGCCATCGCGCCGTTCACGGTGGTGATCTGCCCCGTGGGCATGGACCGCAGCGAGCCGGTGAAGACCGCCGCCGAGGGCCTGTACGCAGAGTTGCTGGCCGCAGGCGTGGACGTGATCCTGGACGACCGCGGCGAGCGCCCCGGCGCCATGTTCGCCGACTGGGAGCTGATCGGCGTGCCGCACCGCGTGACCATCGGCGACAAGAGCCTGAAGGACGGCCAGATCGAATACCAGCACCGCCGCGACGCTGCGGCCACCAAGGCGCCGGCGGGCGAGATCGCCGCCTTCGTGAAGGGCCAACTGGCCGCATGAGGGCGCCTGCCGCGCGACCCGGGCGCCATCAGGCCAGCATGGACAGAAGAGCCTGCCTGCAGCGCCTGCTGGTGCTGCCGGGCGCGCTATCGGTCCATGAGCTGGCGCGCGCCGGCGGCCAGTTGGAGGAGCCGCTGGCCGATTCGGTGCGCGGCGCCCTGAGCGCGGCGATTGCCAACAGTGCGCCGCCGTTGCCCAGCTTTGCCACCACCGAGGCGCGCCTGTCCTACCTGCGCTGGCTCTCCAGCATGAGCGACCGGCTCTACAGTCGCAAGAAGGACTTCAACACCCGCATCGAGTTTCTGCAGACCGTGTGGTACGAAACGCGGCGCGCCGGGCTGGACACCTCGCTGGTGCTGGGGCTGATCCAGGTCGAAAGCGCGTTCCGCAAGTTTGCCGTCTCGCGCGTGGGCGCGCGCGGCTACATGCAGGTGATGCCGTTCTGGACCCGCGTCATCGGAGACGGCGATCCGGCCAAGCTGTTCCACATGCAGACCAACCTGCGCTTTGGCTGCGTCATCCTGCGCCACTACCTCGACCGCGAGCGCGGCGACCTGTTCATGGCGCTGGGACGCTACAACGGCTCGCGCGGCAAGTCGCCCTACCCAAACGCGGTGTTTGCGGCCCAAAAGCGCTGGATGTTCTCGGGCTGACGGCCTGGCTTTGGCTGCAAGCCGCCGCTTCGTCTATCGTCCGCAACGTGTGCATGCCGTCCGGCGGCATGTAGGAAGGTGCCGACACGGCCGCGCCGGCCCGCTTCCTATAATTTTCGAGCTTGCTCCAGTGCGCTGGCAGCCGTGGGCGGCCCGTTTCGTGGCCGACCCTGCCGCGACACGCTCCCTCAACACAATCAGAAAGGTCCATGAACATGTTCGAAGTTTTGATCCGCGAAGCCGGTGCCCGCTTTGGCCTGGGCGAGAAGGCGCTGCCGGTGGCGCAGATGTTGCTGGCCTACATGACCAACCGGGACACCGGCGGCCTGGCCGCCTTCCTGGAGAAGTTCAAGGCCGCCGGCTTGGGCCCCATCGTGCAGTCGTGGCTGGGCGGCGGCCCGAGCGCCCAGCCCGTGAGCAACAGCCAGCTCGAAACCGTGCTGGGCGCCAGCGGCGGCCTGCTGTCGCTCATCACCGAGCGCCTGGGCGTGAACCGTGACAACGTCACCTCCGCCATCGGCTACCTGCTGCCGGCCGTGGTCGGCAAGCTCACGCCCGGCGGCAGCCTGCCGTCCAGCCTGCCGCCGGAGGCCGAAAGCCTGGCCGCCGCCGGCCACAGCCTGCTGGCGGCGCCGGTGGCCAGCGAGGCCGCGGCGCCCGCCGCCGGTGGCGGCGTGATGAAGTGGCTGCCCTGGATCGTGGTGGCGGCCGCTGCGTTGTTCGGCCTGTCGTATTGCAACAAGGAGCGCAGCACGGCCGAAGCGCCCCCTGCGCCGGCCGCGGCACCGGCTGAAACGCCGGCGCCGGCTGCCAGCGTGGGCGAGGCCGCGTTCGGCGGTACGTCCCCGGTGCTGCCCGCGTCCGAGGCGGCCCCCGCTGCCGACGCGGCATCCGAAGCCGCTCCCGAGGCCAGCGCCGAGCCGGCGCCGGCCGCCAG
>JAEXBL010000035.1 GCA_023394015.1 Pseudomonadota bacterium
CGCCGGCGCCGGCGCGATGGACATCGGCAGCATGCTGGGCGGCCTGCTCGGCGGCGGCCAACCGGCCCGTGGCGTTGGCATGGGCGGCCTGGGCGACTTGCTCGGCAGCGTGCTGGGCGGCGGCGCACCGGCCAGCCGGCAGATGGACGCCGGCGGCATCCTGGGCCACATCTTCGGCCGCGCCCAGCCGCGCGCCGAAGCCGGCCTGGGCCAGGCCACCGGCATGAGCAGCGGCCAGGCCGGCAACCTGCTGAAGATCCTGGCGCCCATCGTCATGGCCTACCTGGCCAAGCAGGTGATGACCCGCAACATGGACGCCGGCGGCCTGGGCAGCGTGCTCGGCCAGGAGCGCAGCCGCGTGCAAAGCCAGGGCGGCCTGGGCGGCGGCCTGCTGAACGCCGTGCTGGACCAGGACGGCGACGGCAAGGTGGACATCGGCGATCTGCTGAAGCTTGGCGGCTCCTTGCTCGGAGGACGCCGTTAAGCGGCGTTGAGCGCGCCTCTTTCGGGGGCGTGGCAGGCGTTCAGGCGCGCGCGCAAACCGGCCAGTACCGCCTGCGCGGCGGGGCCGGGGGCGGCGCAGGCACGCAGCGCCAGTTGCGCGCGTGGCGACGCGGGCAAGCCAGCGCTTCGGTCCAGCAGGCGCCACCCACCGGGTGGCAGCATGTGGCGCGACAACAGCGACACGCCCAGCCCGGCCTGCACTGCGGCCAGCACGCCCGATGGGTTGGGGCTGCTGTAGGTCAGGCGCCAGCGCCGGCCCGACGCCTCCAGTTGCTCCAGGGCATGGGCGCGAAACACACAGCCTGGCGGGAACAGCACCAGCGGCAGCACGGGCAGCGTTTCGGGTGCTGCACCGGGGCCGGCCACCCAGTAGGGCGCGTCGGTCCAGGTGTCGATCGAGGCTTCGCGCTCGGGGCGGGCCGGCCGCAGCTGGCGAAACAAGGCGATGTCCAGCCGGCCCGCTGCGAGTTCGTCCTGCAGCAGCGCCGATACCCCGCAACTGACTTCCAACCTGGCCTGCGGGTGCTCTCGGGCCACGGCGCCCAGCAATTCGGAGAGCGTGCTCACGGCGTGGTCTTCCACCAGGCCGATGCGCACCAGCTCCGGCATGTCCTCGGCAAACAGGTTGCGCGCCTCGTCGTGCAGCGCCAGGATACGGCGCGCGTAAGCCAGCAGGCGCTCACCATCGGGTGTCAGCCGCGTGGCGCGAGCATTGCGCACCAGCAACTGGCGGCCGGCTTCCTGCTCCAGCTTCTTGATCTGCTGGCTCACGGTGGATTGCGTGCGGTGCACGCGCTGGCCGGCGCGGGCGAAGCCGCCGCTGTCGGCCACGCTGACGAAGGTGCGCAGCAGGGGGATGTCGAAATCGGCCATCCGGGAAGCGTAGCGCAGATGAATCGGTATTTCAAATGAGTCGAATCTGAACTTTTCATTTTCCGATTCATTGTGGGCGCCCTAGACTGCGCCGCATGACCCGACCCGAGGTCCTTTCCCTGCCCGTTTCCGGCGCCGCGGGCGTGCTGCCCGCCAGCCTGTTGGCACTGCCCTTCACGTTGATCTGGGCCAGCGCGTTCCCGGCCGCCAAGTTCGTGTTTGCCGACAGTCCGCCGCTGCTGTTTCTGGCAGCGCGCTTTCTGCTGGCGGGCGCGCTGCTGTGCGGCTGGGCTGTCTGGCACGGCGAGTTGTGGGGTATGGCGCGTCGGCTGGTCGGGCGCGACTGGGCGGCGCTGCTGCTGTTTGCGGCGCTTAACCACGCGCTGTACCTGGGGGTGAGTTGGACCGGCATGCAGCAGTTGTCGTCTGGCCTGGCGACCATTGTCATCAGCGCCAGCCCGATCGTGGTGGCGGTGCTGGCGGTGCCGTTGCTGGGCGAGCGCCTGACGGCGCACAAGTGGGTCGGTCTGGCGCTGGGGTTGGGGGGCGTGGCCTTCATCGTGCGCCATCGGCTGGGCGGCGGCGCTGACACACCGCAGGGCCTGGCGCTGGTGGCGCTGGCATTGCTTACGCTGTCGCTGGCCACGGTGCTGTACAAGCGGTGGCCGCCCCGCGTTGGGCTGGCGGCCGGCACAGGCTTGCAACTGCTGCTGGCTGGCTTGCTGCTGGCGCCGGTGGCGCTGCTGACGGAGAACGCGGCTGAAGTGCGTTTGACCTTGCCGCTGGCCGGCGCGATGGCGTGGCTGGCAGGCGTGGTGTCGATCGGCGGCTACATGCTGTGGTTCGCGCTGCTGGCGCGCGCCAGCGCAGGGGCGGCCAGTGCCTGGCTGTTCCTGACCCCGCCGCTGGGGTTGCTGATGGGCTGGGCGGTGCTGGGCGAGCCGCTGGCGTGGGCCGATCTGGTGGGCATCGTGCCAGTGGTCGCTGGCATTGCCTTGGTGACGCGCGCGCCGGAAGGGCGGCAGGTGGCCGGCGGTAGTCTCAGCCGTGGTGCAGCGCCACCGTCTTCAGCGCGGTGAAGCCGTACAGCGCCTCGAAGCCTTTCTCGCGCCCGTGGCCGGATGAGCGGTAGCCGCCGAAGGGCAGTTCCACGCCGCCGCCGGCGCCGTAGTTGTTGACGAACACCTGGCCAGCCTTCACGCGCCGCGCCAGGCGCAACTGGCGCGCGCCGTCGCGCGTCCACACGCCGGCCACCAGGCCGAAATCGGTGGCGTTGGCCAGCGCCACGGCCTGGTCTTCGTCGTCGAAGGGCAGGGCGCACAGCACCGGACCGAACACTTCTTCCTGCGCGATGCGGTGATCCACCGGTACGTCGGCCAGCAGCACCGGTGGCTGGTAGAAGCCGGTGTCGGGCGCTTCATCGACCACCGTGCCCTGCGCCACGACGGGGATGCCGGCGCCCTGCGCGTCGCTCAAAAAGTCCTGCACGCGCTGCTGCTGCGTGGCGCGGATCAGCGGGCCGAGGTCCAGGTCCAGCGCGGCGGGGCCGGCGCGCAGCCGCTCGAAGGCCTGGCCCAGCCTTGCCAGCAGCGGCTGGTAGATGCCGCGCTCGATCAGCACGCGCGAGCCGGCCGAGCAGGTCTGGCCGGCGTTCTGCACGATGGCGTTGACGAGCACCGGTAGCGCGGCGTCGAGGTCGGCGTCGGCAAACACGATCTGCGGGCTCTTGCCGCCCAGCTCCAGCGTCACCGGGCAGTGCCGCTCGGCGGCGAGCTGCTGGATCAGCGTGCCCACGCGCGGGCTGCCGGTGAAGCTGAGGTGGTCGATGCCCGCATGGCGCGCCAGCGCGTCGCCCACCTCGTGGCCGTAGCCGGTGACGATGTTGATGGCGCCGGGCGGAAAGCCGGCTTCGGCCGCCAGCTGCGCCACGCGGATCAGCGACAGGCAGGCGTCCTCGGCCGGCTTGACCACGCAGCAATTGCCCGCCGCCAGCGCGCCGCCCACGCTGCGGCCGAAGATCTGCATCGGGTAGTTCCAGGGGATGACGTGGCCGGTGACGCCGTGCGGCTCGCGCCAGGTGAACACGCTGTAGCCGCTCTGGTACGGAATGGTCTGGCCGTGCAGCTTGTCGCACGCGCCGGCGTAGAACTCGAAGTAGCGCGCCAGCGCGGCGGCGTCGGCGCGGGCTTGCCTGGTGGGCTTGCCGCAGTCGCGCTGCTCCAGAGCACTGAGTTCGTCGGCGTGCTCGGCCACTTTGTTGGACAGCGCCATCAGCAGCCGGCCGCGCTCGGCGGCGGACAGCCGGCTCCATGGCCCTTCGAAGCACTGGCGCGCGGCGCGCACGGCGTCGTCGATGTCACGCGCGTCGCTGCGCTGGAGTTCGTCGAAGGGCTGGCCGTCGGAAGGGTCGATCACCGGCAGCGTGCGGCCGGCATGCGAGGCGACGGATTGGTTGGCGATGAAGTTGCGCTGCATCGCGGCATTGTGTGGCAAAAACCGGGCGGGCCGTCATGGCCGCGCCGGCATCTTGATGCCGAGTCGGCCGCTGGCGCCCGGACGATGGGTGCGGGCAGCTATCAAAAGCAGAGTGCTTGGCTACCGCCCCGCTGGCGCCGCGCCGGCGCTGCCGCGCACCGGCCCGGCGCGCGACTCGATGGCCGCGTGCAGCTCGCGCCGCAGGCCCAGCGCGAACACCGCCTCGGCCACCACGAACAGCGGGCCGATGGCGAGGCCGACCACATCGTCCACGAAGGCCGGCTTGCATCCTTCGTAGATGTGGCCGATGAACTGGATCGCCCAGCCGACCACGAACAGGCCGATGCTCCACCACAGCCAGGCGCCGGTCGGCAGCGCCGCGATCGGCCCGGCCACCGCCAGGCCGGCGGCCAGCAGCGCGGCCATCAGCAGGCCCAGCGGGCGGTCGAGCAGCAGGTAGTACACGCTGGCGGCCAGCGTGGCCAGCAGCGCCGGCGTCAGCGGCAGCGCGCCCAGCGGCCAGGCCGGGCGCGACAGCAGCCCCTGCACCGCCAGCACGATCATCGGGATGCCGATGAAATGCGTGACGATGTTGCGCCGGTCGCGGTGGTATTCGGCGTATTGCGCCAGTTGGTCAGCCAGGCTTTTCATGGGGCGGCTCGGCAGGAGGGGTCGATGGGCTCACTCTAGGGC
>JAEXBL010000073.1 GCA_023394015.1 Pseudomonadota bacterium
CAGCTGCCCCAGGCCAACCTGGTCTTCCTGACCGAGAACGACCTGTACCCGGGTCTCGCCGCCACCGGCCGGCGCGGTAAACGCGACCAGGAGCGCGCCAGCAACGTCGAGGCCATGGTGCGCGACCTGTCCGAGCTGCGCGAGGGCGACCCGGTGGTCCACGCGCAGCACGGCATCGGCCGCTACCACGGCCTGGTCAACATGGACATGGGCGAAGGCGGGATGGAGTTCCTCCACCTCGAATACGCCAGCGGCAGCACGCTGTACGTGCCGGTCTCGCACCTGCACGTGATCGCGCGCTACAGCGGCGCCGACCCCGAGGCCGCGCCGCTGCACCAGCTGGGCTCGGGCCAATGGGACAAGGCGCGCCGCAAGGCCGCCAAGCAGGTGCGCGACACCGCCGCCGAGCTGCTGGCGCTCTACGCCCAGCGCGCCGCGCGCGAAGGCTACGCCTTCAACCTGCCGCTCAACGACTACCAGGCCTTCGCCGAAGGCTTCGGCTTCGAGGAGACCGCCGACCAGGCCGCCGCCATCGAGGCCGTCATCGCCGACATGACCTCCGGACGCCCCATGGACCGGCTGGTGTGCGGCGACGTGGGCTTCGGCAAGACCGAGGTGGCGCTGCGCGCCGCCTTCCTGGCCGTGGCCAACGGCAAGCAGGTCGCCCTGCTCTGTCCCACCACGCTGCTGGCCGAGCAGCACGCGCAGACCTTCTCCGACCGCTTCGCCGACTGGCCGGTGCGGGTGGTCGAGCTGTCGCGCTTCCGCTCGGCCAAGGAAGTGTCGGCCGCCATCGAGGGCATCAACGACGGGCGCGTGGACATCGTCATCGGCACCCACAAGATCCTGTCCAAGGACGTGAAGTTCAAGCGCCTGGGCCTGGTCATCATCGACGAGGAGCACCGTTTCGGCGTGCGCCAGAAAGAGGCGCTGAAGGCGCTGCGCGCCGAGGTCGACGTGCTGACCCTGACGGCCACGCCGATTCCGCGCACCCTGGGCATGTCGCTGGAAGGCATACGCGACTTCTCGGTCATCGCCACCGCGCCGCAGAAGCGCCTGGCCATCAAGACCTTCGTGCGCCGCGAGGACGGCAGCACGCTGCGCGAGGCGCTGCTGCGCGAGCTCAAGCGCGGCGGCCAGTGCTATTTCCTGCACAACGAGGTCGAGCCCATCCACAACCGCCGCGCCCGCCTCGAAGAACTGGTGCCCGAGGCCCGCATCGCCGTGGCCCACGGCCAGATGCCCGAGCGCGAGCTGGAACAGGTGATGAAGGGCTTCTACCAGCAGCGCTACAACGTGCTGCTGTGCACCACCATCATCGAGACCGGCATCGACGTGCCCAGCGCCAACACCATCGTGATCCACCGGGCCGACCGCTTCGGCCTGGCCCAGCTACACCAGCTGCGCGGACGGGTCGGGCGCTCGCACCACCAGGCCTACGCCTATCTGCTGACGCCCGGCGAAGACGCCATCACCAGCAACGCCAAGAAGCGGCTGGAAGCGATCCAGGCAATGGAGGAACTGGGCTCGGGCTTCTACCTGGCCATGCACGACCTCGAAATCCGCGGCACCGGCGAGGTGCTGGGCGACTCGCAGTCGGGCAATATCCAGGAAGTGGGCTTCTCCATGTACAACGAGATGCTCAACGAGGCCGTGCGCGCGCTGCGCGCCGGCGAAGAACCCGACCTGGAAGCACCCTTCAACCTGGCCTGCGAGGTCAACCTGCACGCGCCGGCGCTGCTGCCCTCGGACTATTGCGCCGACGTGCACGCCCGCCTGGGCATCTACAAGCGCCTGGCGCACGCCGCGGGCGAGGACGACCTGATCCACATCCAGGAAGAGCTGATCGACCGCTTCGGCAAGCTGCCCGAAGCCGCGCAGACCCTGCTGGCCACGCATCGCCTGCGCCTGGCGGCGCAGCCGCTGGGCGTGGTCAAGATCGACGCCAGCGAAACCCAGGCGCTGCTGCAGTTCGGCGCCAAGACCTCGGTGGACCCGGCCAGGATCATCGAGCTGGTCCAGCGCCAGCGCCACATCAAACTGGCGGGACAGGATAAATTACGGGTCGAGATCAAGGCCGCGCAGGTGCCGGCCCGCGTCGACGCCGTGCGCGCCGTGCTGCGCGCCCTGAAGTAACCGTAGCCATCACCCGAACCCCATGACCACCCACCACCTAGTCGTCCAATCCCCCGCCCTGAGCGCCGAACACGCGGAACAGCTCGCGGCCCTGGCCCAGGCGCAGGGCATCGCGCGCATCAGCGCCACCGCCGCCCGCCTGCTCGACGTGCAGCACGACGAGTCCACCCGCGCCGAGGTCGTGGCGTGGGCCGAGGGCCGCGGCATCGACACCGCCTTCCTGCCCGCCGGGCTGAAGCTGTCGGACTGCAAGGTGCTGGCCATGGACATGGACTCCACGCTGATCAACATCGAATGCATCGACGAGATCGCGGGCGTGGTCGGCGTGAAAGACAAGGTCTCGGAAATCACCGAGGCCGCGATGCGCGGCGAGATCAAGGACTTCGCCGAAAGCCTGCGACGCCGTGTTGCCCTGCTCGAGGGCGTGCCGGCCGAGGCGCTGGACCAGGTCTACGCGGAAAAGCTGCGCCTGAACCCGGGCGCCGAACGCCTCATCTCCACGGCCCAGGCCGCCGGCATCAAGGTGCTGCTGGTCTCGGGCGGCTTCACCTTCTTCACCGACCGCCTGCGCGAGCGCCTCAAGCTCGACAGCGCGCACGCCAACACGCTGGAGATCGACAACGGCGTGCTGACCGGCAAGGTGCTGGGCGACATCCTCGACGCCGACGCCAAGGCCATGCACCTGCGCGAATTCGCGCGCCGCCATGG
>JAEXBL010000083.1 GCA_023394015.1 Pseudomonadota bacterium
CCGCGGCCGGCCGCGGCGCCCGAGCCAGCGCCTGTCGCCACGCAGGCACCCGTGCCGCAGCCGGCAGCAGGCGAAAACTGAGCGGCGGCACCTGCGGACAAGTCTGTGCCCAGGCAGGCGCAAAAAGGCCCGCTCGAGGCGGGCTTTGGGGTGCGCCAGTGCCAGGGCCAGCCGGCCCCGATGCTTCAGGCGGCGCTCAGCCAATAGCCCGCGTTGAAGGGGCTGCTCATGCGCAGCGCCAGCGGGGAGATGTCCACCAGCTTGTCGGTGGGCATTTTCTCGGCGCTGTCGACCTCGATGTCGGCGGACGCCGCGGCGCCCTGGGCCTCATTCGCCCGTTCTGCTTGGCCAGCTTGTGCAGAACGGGCTACCGAAAAGAATAGAAACACCTGAACGGTATCTTTCGGTCGTTCCAGTAGTCGGCGGCGTCGCGGAAGATGTCCAGCAACTGCTCGCGTGCTTCCTTGTCGAACTTGGCCGTGGCCGGGATCGACTCCAGCACCACGATGAAGCCCGGCTGCGGCCCGCTCTTGTGCAGCGGGTCGGTCATGCAGTCGTACAGGGCGTCGAAGTTCTTGCCGAAGTGCGCCGGAAAGGTGAACTGCGCGGCGATCATGTCCAGCACGTCCTGCCGGGTCTGCGCTTCGGCCAGGTTGGCGTACAGAAAGTGCTGGCCGAGCTGGGCCGCCGCCTCCTGCAGGTCGTGCGGGTGGAAGGCGCGGATCGACTGCACGATGTTGGTGCGCACGCCTTTCAACGGCGTTTCCTGGGGCGGGCGTTGGGCTTGATCCATCTCCGCTGCTTTCTCTGAAGTCAATAACCGGTCGTCGCCCGACACCAGGGCGGGGGCGGGCTGAAATTGTTCGAATGCTTTCATTGCACGATCTTCCTGAAGCTTGAGTAGTGATCGCTCGTGTACCAGCAGGCATCGGGTACGCGGGGCCGCTTGCCGCCGCAGACGATGCGCCGGGCGCCACGGTAGCGCGCCCCAGGGGTCTCGACGGTGTACTCGCGGTAATAGCCGCGCCGCGCTGGCGGCAGCAGGCGTTCCCGGTTGCCGAACACCGATCCGTCCTTGTCGTAGGGAAACGGTCCGCCTCGCAGGATCAGCCGATACGTGCGCTGGCCCTGGCTGGGCAGATTCGCCACCGCAACGGTCGGTTCGGCGCTGGTCCAAGGCGGCACGTCACGCGCTTGGGCCCCACCCGCCAGGGAGAGTGCGACCGCCAGCATCGAGGCTGCCAAAAAAGACCGAGGTGACCGAGTCGACTGGACAGCATGCGATGCCGCTGTTCGCAACATGAAAAACACCTTTCGGAAACCTCCGGGTTAACCCGAAAATTCCAAGGCGGTAGTGTGACCGAAGGGCCACAAAAAAGCAAGCGCCTGCCCAAAAAGCGGGCAATGGCGCCAAGGCCTTTTTTGCCGTGTTGGTGGGTGCTTACTGCCGCTCGGACGCGAGCGTGTTGGCGTCCACCACGGCCAGCGCGGTCATGTTGACGATGCGCCGCACGGTGGTGCTGGCGGTGAGGATATGCACCGGCTGGGCCGCCCCGAGCAGGATCGGGCCGATGGCGATGTTGCCGCCGGCGGCCACCTTGAGCAGGTTGTAGGAGATGTTGGCGGCGTCGATGCCGGGCGCCACCAGCAGGGTGGCGTCGCCCTGCAGCGTGCTGTCGGGCATCAGCTCGCGGCGCTGGGCGGCGTCGAGCGCCACGTCGCCGTGCATCTCGCCGTCCACCTCCAGCCAGGGTGCCTGGTCGCGCACCAGCGCCAGCGCCTCGCGCATCTTGACGGCGCTGGACTGGCTGGACGAGCCGAAGTTGGAGTGCGACAGCAGCGCCGCCTTGGGCTTGAAGCCGAAGCGCTGCATCTCGTCGGCGGCGCGGATGGTGATCTCGGCCAGCTGCTCGGCGCTGGGGTCGGCGTTGATGTGGGTGTCGACCATGAACACCTGGCGCCCGGGCAGCATCAGCCCGTTCATGGCGGCGTAGGTGCGTGCGCCGGGCTTCTTGCCGATCACCTGGTCGACGTAGGTCAGGTGCATCTGGTAGGTGCCCCAGGTGCCGCAGACCAGGCCGTCCACGTCGCCCGAGCGCAGCAGCATGCAGCCGATCAGGGTCAGGCGCCGGCGCATCTCGATCTTGGCCATGGCCACGGTGATGCCCTGGCGCTTGGTCAGCTCGTAGTAGGCCTGCCAGAAGCCGCGGTAGCGCTCGTCGTGCTCGACGTTGACCACGTCGTAGTCCGCGCCTTCCTTCAGGCGCAGGCCGAATTTCTGGATGCGCTGGGCGATGATGGCCGGCCGGCCGATCAGCGTAGGCCGGGCGATGCCCTCGTCGACCACGATCTGCGCGGCGCGCAGCACGCGCTCTTCCTCGCCCTCGGCGTAGGCCACGCGCTTCTTGGCGGCGTTGCGGGCGGCGTCGATGATGGGCTTCATCATCGTGCCCGAGGCGTAGACGAAGGTTTGCAGCTTGTCGCGGTACTCGTCCAGGTCGGCAATCGGCCGCTCGGCCACGCCGCTGGCGGCGGCGGCCTCGGCCACGGCCGGGGCGATCTTCATCATCAGGCGCGGGTCGAAGGGCTTGGGGATCAGGTACTCCGGCCCGAACGACAGCGACTGCCCGACATAGGCGCGCGCCACCTCCTCGCTTTGCTCGGCCTGGGCCAGCTCGGCGATGGCGTGCACGGCGGCGATCTCCATCTCCTTGGTGATCGAGGTGGCCCCGCAGTCCAGCGCGCCGCGGAAGATGTAGGGAAAGCACAGGACGTTGTTGACCTGGTTCGGGTAGTCGGTGCGGCCGGTGGCGATCAGCGCGTCGGAGCGCACGGCCTTCACGTCCTCGGGCAGGATCTCGGGGTGCGGGTTGGCCAGCGCCAGGATCAGCGGCTGCTCGGCCATGCGCGCCACCATGTCGGCCTTCAGCACGCCGCCGGCCGACAGGCCAAGAAAGATGTCGGCGCCGTCGATCACCTCGCCCAGCGTGCGCTTGTCGGTCTTTTGCGCGTAGACGGCCTTGTCCGGGTCCATCAGCTCGGTGCGGCCCTCGTAGACCAGGCCGTGGATGTCGGTCACCCACACGTTCTCGAGCGGCACGCCCAGCTTGACCAGCAGGCCGGTGCAGGCCAGCGCGGCGGCGCCGGCGCCGCTGACCACCAGCTTGACGTCCTCGATGCGCTTGCCAACCACCTTCAGCCCGTTGACCACAGCCGCGCCGACCACGATGGCGGTGCCGTGCTGGTCGTCGTGGAACACCGGAATCTTCATGCGCTCGCGCAGCTTGCGCTCGACCACGAAGCACTCCGGCGCCTTGATGTCCTCCAGGTTGATGCCGCCGAAGGTGGGCTCCAGCGCGGCGATGATCTCGACCAGCTTGTCCGGGTCCTTCTCGTTGATCTCGATGTCGAACACGTCGATGCCCGAGAACTTCTTGAACAGCACCGCCTTGCCTTCCATCACCGGCTTGCCGGCCAGCGGGCCGATGTCGCCCAGGCCCAGCACCGCCGTGCCATTGGTGATGACGCCGATCAGGTTGCCGCGCGCGGTGTAGCGGAAGGCGGCGGCCGGGTCCTTAACGATCTCCTCGCAGGGCGCGGCCACGCCGGGCGAATAGGCCAGCGCCAGCTCGTGCTGGTTGACCAGCTGCTTGGTCGGGCTGACGGCGATCTTGCCGGGCACCGGCAGCTCGTGGTATTCCAGCGCGGCCTGGCGCAGCACGGCGCGCTTGTCGACGCAGGGGGAGGTGGGGGTGTTCTTCTCGTTCGATGCCATCGCGCAGCCTGTTCTTGGGGGTGTCCGTGGGGGTGTGGTGGTGTCTCCGCTGCGAGGCATTCTAGGCGGCGCACAAGGCACTGGCGTCAGCTTGGCTGCGGCGCCGGCTCGGCCGCGGCGGTGCGGCGGGCCCAGGCTTTTTCGTGAAAGAAAAAGGCCACGGCCTGCACCGTGGGCTCCAGCAGGCTGAGCGTGATGGCGGCGACCGCGTCGCCGGTCACGCCATAGGCCACCGCCGCCGCCACGCCGATGTGCATGACGTAGTAGCTGGCGGTTTTCTGCAAGGTGAGCCGGTGGCGGCGGGCAAAACGGGACATGGTGAATCTCCTGAATGATTGCATCAAATGATAGTCATTCTCATTTGTAAAAGCCAGTCGGTTTTGCCTAAGACGCCCATAGCCGCGCTCGATGGCGAGCACCGTCGGGTGCCGGGCCCGTCGTACCGGGCGCGTATCATGGCCTGTTTCCCACGCTGCGAAAGGGCTGGCCATGGCGCTGATGGACTTCATCAAGAAGCAATTTATCGACGTCCTGCAATGGACCGAGGAGGGCGACGGCACGCTGGCCTGGCGCTACCCGATGGCGGGCATGGAGATACAGAATGGCGCCGCGCTGATCGTGCGCGAATCGCAGATGGCGCTGTTCGTCGACGAGGGCAAGGTGGCCGACGTGTTCGGCCCCGGCACCTACAAGCTGACCACGCAGACGCTGCCGGTGCTGACCTACCTGAAGAACTGGGACAAGCTGTTCGAGTCGCCGTTCAAGAGCGACGTGTACTTCTTCAGCACGCGCCAGCAGGTGGACCAGAAGTGGGGCACGCCGCAGCCGATCAGCATCCGCGACGCCGAATTCGGCGCCGTGCGCCTGCGCGCCTTCGGCAACTACGCCTACCGCGTGGCCGATCCGCAGAAATTCCATACCGAAATCTCGGGCACGCGCGACAGCTACCGCGTGAGCGACCTCGACGGCCAGTTGCGCGGCCTGATCATGCAGCACATCGCCACCGGCATCGCCGGCAGCGGCATCCCGTTTCTCGACCTGGCGGCCAACCAGCAGGCCTTTGCCCAGGCGCTGGCCGACGCGCTGGCGCCGGCGATGGAAGGCTACGGCCTGAAGCTGGAGGCGATGACGGTGCAAAGCATCAGCCTGCCCGACGAGCTGCAGAAGGTGCTCGACCAGCGCATCGGCATGGGCATGGTCGGCGGCGACATGGGCAAGTTCATGCAGTACCAGACCGGGCAGGCGATTCCGAAGATGGCCGAGGGCGTGGCCGCCGGCGGCGATGGCGGGGGTCTCGCCGGCGCCGGGCTGGGCATGGGCGCGGGCGTGGCGATGGGCCAGATCCTGGCGCAGAACATGCAG
>JAEXBL010000135.1 GCA_023394015.1 Pseudomonadota bacterium
GGTTCCAGTCGTCCGCCGTGACGGAGAATGGGCCGACCGCGCACCCCGACCACCCCACGCCCGCCACCGACGCCCTGGCGCCGCCCACCAACCGCAAGGACCCCTCATGACCCGCACCCTCCCTGGCCTGGGCACCGCCCTTGCGGCGGGCCTGCTGTCGGCCTGCTCCTTCGTTCCCAAGTACGAGCAACCGGCGGCGCCGGTGTCCGCCACCTGGCCGGTGGCCCCCGCCGAGACGCCGGACGGCGCGGCCACCGCGGCCGAGCTGCCCTGGCAGCAGTTCGTGCACGACGCCGAATTGCGCGAGCTGATCGCCCTGGCGCTGGAAAACAACCGCGACCTGCGCGTGGCGGTGCAGAACATCGAGCAGGCGCGCGCGCAGTACCAGATCCGCCGCGCCGACCAGTTCCCCACCCTGGCCGGCAGCGCCAGCGGCACGCGCTCGGCGCCCAACGCCATGCAGGCCGTGGGCGGCCCTAGCGTGGCCTCGACCTACACCGTCGGCATCGGCGTGGCGGGCTGGGAGCTGGACTTCTTCGGCCGCGTGGCCGCGCTGAAGGACGCCGCCCTGGCGCAGTACCTGGCCACCGAGGAAGCGCGCAAGGCGGCGCAGATCAGCCTCATCGCCGCCGTCAGCAGCACCTGGCTGCAGCTGAAGACCGACACCGAGTTGCTGTCCCTGGCCGAGCGCACCCTGGGCACGCGCGAGCAGTCGCTCGAACTGACCCGGCTGCGCTTCGACCACGGCGCCTCGTCGGCGCTGGACATGCGCCTGGCCGAGTCGCTGGCCGCCAACGCCCAGGCCACGCGCGCCCAGCAGCAGCGCCTGCGCGCGCAGGACATCCACCTGCTGACGCTGCTGGTCGGCCAGCCCCTGCCCGAGCGGCTGATTCCGCCCGTGCCCCCCGCGCACACGCCCGAGGCACCGCGCGACCTGGCCCAGCCCACGCCCGCCGTGGCGCCGGCGGCCGAGCTGCCCACCTTCACCGAGGTGCCGGCCGGCCTGCCGTCCGACCTGCTGCTGCGCCGGCCCGACATCCGCGCCGCCGAGCAGCAGCTGATTGCCGCCAACGCCCACATCGGCGCCGCGCGCGCCAACTTCTTCCCGCGCATCACGCTCACCGGCAGCCTGGGCCGCGTCAGCAGCGACCTGGACGGGCTGTTCGGCTCCGGCGGCAGCCGGGCCTGGTCGTTCGGGCCCAGCATCACGCTGCCGATCTTCGACATGGGCCGCAACCAGGCCGGGCTGGACGCCGCCCGCGCCGGCCGCGAGATCGCCGTGGCGCAATACGAGAAGGCCATCCAGAGCGCCTTCCGCGAAGTCGCCGACGCGCTGGCCGGCCGCGCCACCCTGGCCGACCAGCTGGGCGCGCTGCAGGCGCAGGCCGCGGCCGAGCGCGACCGCTTCCGTCTGGCCGACCTGCGCTACCGCAACGGCATCGCCAACTACCTGGACCTGCTGGATGCGCAGCGCTCGCTGTTCGCCATCGAGCAGGCGCTGGCCCAGGTGCGGCTGGCGCAGCGGGCCAACGAGGTGCAGCTGTACAAGGCGCTGGGTGGCGGCTGGACCGACTACCAGCCGCCCGGCACGGCGCGCTGATGCCCGGCGGCAGACGGCCAACCCTATAATTGCCGGCTGTCGCGCGCGCCCGGTGGTTTGGCGCCCCTGGCCGCGCACCGCATCCCGCACCATCCCCGACCGAGCCCCGCAGAGGACGCCATGAGTGACATCACCCCCCACGACACCGGCCACGAGGGCCCCATCAAGACACCGAAGCAGCTGTTCTGGGTCAGCGTCGGTGCCTTCGTGGTGCCGGTGTTCATCATCATCGGGCTGGTCTACTACGTCACCTCCGGCAGCGGCGTGGCGCCCGGCGTGGTGGACGTCCAGCGCGGCATCGCCGAGCGCCTGCAGAAGGTGGGCGCGGTGGAAATCCGCGACGCCAACCGTCCGCTGGCCAGCGGCGAAGACGTCTACAAGGCCCAGTGCACGGCCTGCCACGCCACCGGCGTGTCGGGCGCGCCCAAGTCGGGCAACGCCGCCGAATGGGCGCCGCGCATCGCCCTGGGTTACGACGCACTGCTGAAGTCGGCCCTGGAAGGCAAGGGCGCCATGGCGCCGCAGGGCGGCGGCAACTTCTCCGACCTGGAGATCGGCCGCGCCGTGGTCTACATGGCCAATGCCGCCGGCGGCAACCTGCCCGAGCCGGCCGCCCCCGAGGGCGCCGCCGGCGATGACGCTGCTGCAAGCCCCGAGCCGGCTGCGGCTGAAGCACCTGCCGCAGCGCCCGCTGCCGAAGCCGCACCCGCGGCCGAAACCCCGGCTGCAGCCCCGGCCCCGGCCACCGACCCGGCACCCGCCGCCGCGGCCCCTGCCGCAGACGCCGCACCGGCCGCGGCCGTGGCCACCACCGACCCGGCCGTGGGCAAGGCGCTGTACGACAAGTCCTGCAGCGTGTGCCACGCCGCCGGGGTGGCCGGCGCGCCCAAGTTCGGCGATGCCGCCGCCTGGGCGCCGTTCATCGCCACCGGCATCGACGCCATGCTGCAGGTCGCCATCACCGGCAAGGGTGCCATGCCGCCGCGCGGCGCCTCCACCGCCAGCGACGAGGAGCTGCGCGCCGCCATCGAATACATGGTGGAACACGCCAAGTAAGCCGGGCCTCGCACCCATCAGAAAAAGCCGCTCGATCGAGCGGCTTTTTTCATGCCCGGGCCGTCAAGCCGCGCCGGCCTGCGCCGCCTGCGGGCTCAGCACATAGCCTTCGCGCGCCGGCAGCTCGGCCGCCATCACCGGCTGCGGCGCCCAGTGGCCCGCCTCGACGGCGTCGGCCACCGCGCCCATGTCCTGCGTGTGCACCAGGCCGAAGCCGAGGTCGGTGCGCAGGAACACCCGGCCCTGCTCGTCGGTGAACACCGCCTGCACCTCGGCCGGCCGGCCGTCGTGCCCGGTCACGCTGCCGTCGGCCGCCACGCGCCAGATCCAGGGCGCGGCCTCCAGCTCGACGAAGACGCGCTGCGGCCCGTTCTGGAAGAACCAGCGGCCGGCCTCGTCGGCGGCGTAGTTGCGCTGGATGAAGTCGACCAGCTTCTCCAGCCGCACCATCGCACCGCGCGCGCCCGGCTCGCCGCTGGCAAAGGCACCGGCGGCCTGCGCCGCGGCGTCGCGCAGCCACCAGTTGCCGCGCGCATCCAGCCCCAGCCAGCCGTAGGCATGCGGCACGTTGGGCCACTTGGCCATGGCCTGCTTCACGATGTCGTCCATAGCCGGTGATTATGGGTGGACTGCCCGTTCAAAATGGGCCACGCTGCTGCGCGCCACCCACAGCGCATGAAGGCCATGATGAATGCCAAAAAAGGGGCCCGCCCGCACGGCGCTTTGTCATTCGTCATCGGTCATGGCGCGCCAGCGCCAGTCATCAGTGCAGCAGCGGCGCCGGCTGCGAGACCTCGGCCACCTCGCTGCGGCCGGGGCTGGTGTGGTGCGCCACCAGGCGCCAGCCCAGGGCGGTCTTGAAGTACACGTTGGTGGCCACCACCCAGGCGTGCTGCGTGCCTTCGGCGGTGAGCAGGTCCACCCGCTCCAGCACGTTGTGCACGGCCGCGCCCAGCGATTCGAGCTTGCGCAGGCGCTCGGGGTAGGCGCGCACGGCGCCAACGGCGAACATGGCCTCGAACGCGGCGCGGATGGCCGCCGCGCCCACCAGGCGCGGGCCGCCGGGATGCACGCAGACGATGTCGTCCTCGTCGGCCCAGCAGGCCATCAGCTGCTCGATGTCGCCGGCCTGCAGCGCCTCGTAGAACGCGGCCTCGACATCGTCGGCAGAGCCGCCGAGCTGCACGGCGCGGTAGCGGGACTTGGACATGGCGCGTTCAGGCAAGCGATGATGGAAAGGGGCAAGCCGCATTGTGCCGCGCGCAGGCGCCTGTCCACACGGCCGGTGCGCCACAGGGCACACAACAAGCGCTCAGCCTACAGCCGCGCCGGCGGTTCCGTGGTAACTTGCCCGCCTGTTCAAAACCACTTGTTCGAGTTCGGAGGATTCCCCATGAAAAGCTGGCTGCTCAAGATCGGCGCCGCGCTGGCGCTGGCCGCTTCGCTCAGCGGCTGCGGCTACAACGACTTCCAGCGCCTGGACGAGGCCACCAAGTCGGCCTGGAGCGAGGTGGTCAACCAGTACCAGCGCCGGGCCGACCTGATCGACAACCTGGTCAACACCGTCAAGGGTGAGACCAGCTTCGAGCAGGAGACGCTGACGCGCGTGATCGAGGCGCGCGCCAAGGCCACCAACATCCAGGTGACGCCCGAGACGCTGAACAACCCCGAGCAATTCCAGCAGTTCCAGGCCGCGCAGGGCGAGCTGGGCAGCGCCCTGAGCCGCCTGATGGTGACGGTGGAGCGCTACCCCGACCTGAAGGCCAACAAGGCCTTTGCCGACCTGCGCGTGGCGCTGGAAGGCACCGAGAACCGCATCGCCGTGGCGCGCAACCGCTACATCCAGGCCGTGCAGGACTACAACGTGCTGGCGCGCAGCTTCCCCACCAACCTGACCGGCATGGTGTTCGGCTACAAGCCGAAGGAGAACTTCAGCGTAGCCAACGAGGCCGCCATCTCCACGGCGCCCAGCGTGAGCTTTGGTCCGGCGCCCGCCGCATCGCGCTGAAGCCCCGGCCCCTTCGTCGGCATTCAGATAACCAGTGCCTCTGACGCCCGTCCTGCGCGCGCTGGCAGCTATCTGCTTGATAGCTTTGTCGGCGCTGGCGGCGCACGCGCAGCAGTTGCTGCCGGTGCCGCCGCTGACGGCGCGGGTGATCGACACCTCGGGCACGCTGGACGAAGCGCAGCAGGCCGCGCTGGAGGCCAAGCTGGCCGCGCTGGAGCAGGACAAGGGCACGCAGGTGGTGGTGCTGATGGTGCCCAGCACCGCGCCCGAGGACATCGCCGCCTTCGCCAACCGTGTCGGCAACGCCTGGAAGATCGGCCGCAGGGACGTGGGCGACGGCCTGATCGTGCTGGTCGCGGTGCAGGACCGGCGCATGCGCATCGAGGTGGCCAAGACCCTGGAAGGCGCGGTGCCCGACATCGCCGCCAAGCACATCATCGACGAGGCCATGGCGCCGCACTTCCGCCAGGGTGACTACGCCGGCGGGCTGGACGCGGCCATCGACCAGCTCGGCGCCCGCATCCGCGGCGAGCCGCTGCCGCCGGTGGCGCAGCCCAGGAGCAGTGCCGACGAGGGCATCGACCTGATCGAGCTGGCGGTGCTGCTGTTCATCTTCGTGCCCGTCATCAACGCCGTGGCGCGCGGCATCCTGGGCCGCAAGCTGGGCGCGCTGGCCACCGGCGTCGGCGCCGGCTGGCTGGCCCTGCTGGTCACGGCCAGCCTGGCGCTGGCGCTGCTGGCGGGGGTGGTCGCGCTGCTGTTCGGGCTGTTCAGCAGCGCCGTGTCCACCTTGCCGCAGGCGCGCTCGCGCGGGCCCGGCAGCTGGGGTGGCGGCGGTTGGGGCGGCGGTGGCGGCGGCTTCGGCGGTGGATTTGGGGGCGGGGGCTTCGGCTCCGGCGGCGGTGGCGACTTTGGCGGCGGCGGCGCCAGCGGGAGTTGGTGAACGTGTTCAAGACCCTGGCCCGCCTGATTCGCCACCGCTGGCTCGACCACAGCGACGCCGCGCGCGCCATCCCGCCGCCGCTGGCCGAGCAGCTGCGCCGCCGCGTGGCGGCCAGCGAGCAGCGCCATTCGGGCGAGGTGCGCATCTGCGTCGAGGGCGGGCTGCCCAGCAGCTACCTGTGGCGGCACCTGCGCGACCGCGTGCCGATGCCCGAGATCGTGCGCCAGCGCGCGCTGATGCAGTTCGCCAAGCTGCGCGTGTGGGACACCGAGCACAACAACGGCGTGCTGATCTACCTGCTGCTGGCCGAGCACGCCATCGAGTTGGTGGCCGACCGCGGCGTGCACCGCCACGTGGGGCCGGAGGGCTGGCAGGCCCTGGTGGGCCGGCTGGGTGACGCGCTGCACGAGGGCCACTTCGAGCAGGGCCTGACCCGGGCGCTGGAGGAGGTCACCGCGGTGCTGGTGGCGCACTACCCCGAGTCGCCCGAGATGTCGGGCGCCCAGCCCAACCAGCTCCCCGACGAGCCGGTGCTGCGCTGACGCTCAGGCGGCTGGCAGGCCCGGCTTCAGCGCCGCGGGCCGGCATCGCCGGAGGTGCCCTGCGGCCCCGCCAGCTGGTCCAGCAGGCGCTTGTTGACCCCGTGCACCGCGTCCAGCTCCTGCTGCAAGGCCTTGCTGACCTGGGCGAAGGTCATCAGCTTGCGGTTGGTTTCGCGCAGATGGTCGGCAATGCGCTTGGCGATCGCCAGCAGCAGGCGCGCGGCCACGCCGGGGTTGGCCTCCATCAGCCGCGTCAGCGCGTCGCGCGTGAGCACCGCCAGGGCCAGCTCGGTGGCGGCGGTGCAGGTGGCCGAGCGCGGCCCGCCGTCGATGATGCCCATGTCGCCGATCAGGCTGCCCGGCCCCAGCACCGACACCACCATGCTGTCGTGCGCGGCAGCCACGTTGCTTTCCACCGTCACCTCGCCGTCCAGCACCAGGGCCATGAAGTCGTTGCGCTGGCATTCCCCTTCGCGGATCACCACCTGGCCGGCCGGCACCCGCAGCGGGCGCATGTAGCGCACGACCTCGCGCGCGTCGGCCGCGCTCAACTCAACCAGTGCGCCGCCGGTGATCAGCAGCGCCGCCGCCTTCACCTGGACGTTTTCACCCGCATGCGCCTTGCCTGCAAACATGGGCGAATTCTAGGCAGTGCGCGGCCGCGGCCCCAAGGCATTAATTGCCAAAAAGAACAAGGCCCGCGCAGGGCGGGCCTTGAGATCACTGGCCGCTGCCGGGCCAGCCGGCAGCGGGTAGGCGGCGATCAGCGCTTCTGGCGGTACTTGCGCAGCGCGGCGATCTGGGCCGCCAGGATGGCCAGCTCCGACGTGGCGCGGGCCATGTCGATCTCGCTCTTGGCGTTCTTCAGAGCCTCTTCGGCCTGCTTGCGCGCATCGGCGGCCTTGGCTTCGTCCAGGTCCTTGCCGCGGATGGCGGTGTCGGACAGCACGGTGACCACGTGCGGCTGCACCTCCAGAATGCCGCCGGCCACGAAGACGAATTCCTCGCCGCCATCGGGCATCTGGATGCGCACCGAGCCGGGCTTGATGCGCGTGATCAGCGGCGTGTGGCGCGGGTAGATGCCCAACTCGCCAGCCTCACCGGGCAGCGCCACGAACGTCGCCTCGCCCGAGAAGATCGACTCCTCGGCGCTGACGACGTCCACATGAATGGTATTGGCCATGCTTATCTCCTGGTTGAGCGTTGCGCGTTGGGCGTTGGGCGTGATCCTGTCATCGCTTGACGCTCAACGCTCAACGCCGAACGCTGAACCGGGGCTCAGACCTTCTTGGCCTTCTCCATGGCTTCCTCAATGGTGCCGACCATGTAGAACGCCTGCTCGGGCTTGTGGTCGCACTCGCCCTCGACGATCATCTTGAAGCCGTGGATGGTGTCCTTCAGCGGCACGTACTTGCCGGGCGAGCCGGTGAAGACCTCGGCCACGTGGAAGGGCTGGCTCAGGAAACGCTGGATCTTGCGCGCGCGGGCCACGGCCAGCTTGTCCTCGGGGCTCAGTTCGTCCATGCCCAGAATGGCGATGATGTCGCGCAGCTCCTTGTAGCGCTGCAGCGTGCCCTGCACCTGGCGGGCGACGCCGTAGTGCTCCTCGCCGACCACCAGCGGGTCGAGCTGGCGGCTGGTGGAGTCCAGCGGATCGACGGCCGGGTAGATGCCCAGCGCGGCGATGTCGCGCGACAGCACCACGGTGGAGTCCAGGTGGGCGAAGGTGGTGGCGGGCGAGGGATCGGTCAGGTCATCCGCCGGCACGTACACGGCCTGGATGGAGGTGATGGAGCCCACGTTGGTGGAGGTGATGCGCTCCTGCAGGCGGCCCATTTCCTCGGCCAGCGTCGGCTGGTAGCCCACGGCGGAAGGCATGCGGCCCAGCAGCGCCGACACCTCGGTACCGGCCAGCGTGTAGCGGTAGATGTTGTCGACGAAGAACAGCACGTCGCGGCCCTCGTCGCGGAAGGATTCGGCGATGGTCAGGCCGGTCAGCGCCACGCGCAGGCGGTTGCCCGGCGGCTCGTTCATCTGGCCGTAGACCATGGCCACTTTCGACTCGCCCAGGTTCTCCAGGTTCACCACGCCGGACTCGGCCATCTCGTGGTAGAAGTCGTTGCCCTCGCGGGTGCGCTCACCCACGCCGGCGAACACCGACAGGCCCGAGTGCGCCTTGGCGATGTTGTTGATCAGCTCCATCATGTTCACGGTCTTGCCGACGCCGGCGCCGCCGAACAGGCCCACCTTGCCGCCCTTGGCGAACGGGCAGATCAGGTCGATCACCTTGATGCCGGTTTCCAGCAGCTCCTGCGACGGCGACAGCTCGTCGTAGGTGGGCGCCTTGCGGTGGATGGAGGCGGTCTGCGTCTGGTCGACCGGGCCGCGCTCGTCGATCGGGTTGCCCAGCACGTCCATGATGCGGCCCAGCGTGGCGGGACCGACCGGCACGGTGATGGGGGCATCGGTGTTGGTGACCAGCATGCCACGGCGCAGGCCGTCGGACGAGCCCAGCGCAATGGTGCGCACGATGCCGTCGCCCAGCTGCTGCTGCACTTCCAGCGTCAGGGCCGAGCCTTCCATCTTGAGGGCGTCGTACACCTTGGGCATCTGGTCGCGCGGGAACTCGACGTCGACCACGGCGCCGATGCACTGAACGATTTTCCCCTGAACGCCGCCGGCGTTCGTCGTCATGTTCTCTTGGGCCATTTCTCTTGCTCCAATACTGATGTCTTGTAGGTGATCCGGGTCAGACCGCCGCAGCGCCCGCCACGATCTCGGACAGTTCCTTGGTGATCGCCGCCTGGCGGGTCTTGTTGTAGACCAGCTTCAGCTCGTCGATCACGTTGCCGGCGTTGTCGGTGGCGGCCTTCATGGCCACCACGCGCGCCGACTGCTCGGAGGCCATGTTCTCGGCCACGGCCTGGTAGGCCAGCGCCTCGACGTAGCGCACCAGCAGGTCGTCGATGACCGACTGCGCGTCCGGCTCGTAGAGGTAGTCCCAGGAATGCTGCTTGCCGCTGTCGCGGGTTTCCTGCTGCATCTGCTCGGCCGACAGTGGCAACAGCTGCTCGATCACCGACTCCTGCTTCATGGTGTTGATGAAGCGGGTGTAGGCGATGTAGACGGCGTTCAGCTCGCCCTTCTCGTACTGGTCGAGCAGGGCCTTCACCGGGCCGATCAGCTTCTCGAGGTGCGGCGTGTCGCCCAGCTGCGTGGCCTGCGACACCACCTTGGCGCCGATGCGGGTCAGGAAGCCCAGGCCCTTGCTGCCGATGGCCACCGTGTCGGTCTGCATGCCGTCGCCCTGCAGCTCGCGCAGCTTGTTGGTCACGGCGCGCAGCACGTTGGTGTTCATGCCGCCGCACAGGCCCTTGTCCGTGGTGACCACGATCAGGCCCGCCTTCTTGACGTCGTGCGACTTCATGAAGGGGTGCACGTACTCCGGGTTGGCCTCGCCGAGGCGGGCGGCGATGTTGCGCACCTTCTCGGCGTAGGGACGGGCGGCGCGCATGCGATCCTGCGCCTTGCGCATCTTCGACGCGGCCACCATTTCCATGGCCTTGGTGATCTTCTTGGTGTTCTCCACCGATTGGATCTTGCCGCGAATTTCCTTGCCGACTGCCATTGCTTATCGTCCTTTGCAGTGAAAGGATCAGGCGAAGGTCTTCTTGAAGGCTTCGATCGCAGCCTTCAGCGCCGCTTCCAGATCCTTGTCCTTGTCGATCGCCTTGCCGGTTTCCATCTTGCCGAGCAGATCGCCGTGCTTGTCTTTCAGGTAGCCGTGCAGGCCAGCCTCGAAGGGCAGGATGTCCTTGACCTCGACGTCGTCCATGTAGCCGTTGTTGACGGCGAACAGCGAGGCGCCCATCAGGCTGATCGGCAGCGGGCTGTACTGCGGCTGCTTGAGCAGTTCGGTCACGCGGGCACCGCGGTCGAGCTGCTTTTTGGTCGCCGCGTCCAGGTCGGAGGCGAACTGCGCGAAGGCGGCCAGTTCACGGTACTGCGCCAGGTCGGTACGGATGCCGCCGGACAGCTTCTTGATCAGGTCGGTCTGCGCCGCGCCACCCACGCGCGACACCGAGATGCCCGCGTTGATGGCGGGGCGGATGCCGGCGTTGAACAGGTTGGTTTCCAGGAAGATCTGGCCGTCGGTGATGGAGATCACGTTGGTCGGCACGAAGGCGGACACGTCGCCGGCCTGCGTCTCGATGATGGGCAGCGCCGTCAGCGAGCCGGTCTGGCCCTTGACCTCGCCCTGGGTGAAGGCCTCGACGTAGTCGGCGTTCACGCGCGCGGCGCGCTCCAGCAGGCGGCTGTGCAGGTAGAACACGTCGCCCGGATAAGCTTCGCGGCCCGGCGGGCGGCGCAGCAGCAGCGACACCTGGCGGTAGGCCACGGCCTGCTTGGACAAATCGTCGTAGATGATCAGCGCATCCTGGCCGCGGTCGCGGAAGTACTCGCCCATGGTGCAGCCCGAGTAGGCGGCCACGTACTGCATGGCGGCCGATTCGGAGGCCGAGGCGGCGACGACGATGGTGTAGTCCATGGCGCCGGCCTTCTCCAGCGCGCGCACCACGTTCTTGATGGACGACGCCTTCTGGCCGATGGCGACGTACACGCAGGTCATGTTCTGACCCTTCTGGTTGATGATGGTGTCGATCGCCACCGCGGTCTTGCCGGTCTGGCGGTCGCCAATGATCAGCTCGCGCTGGCCGCGGCCGACGGGCACCATCGAGTCGATGGCCTTCAGGCCGGTCTGCACCGGCTGGCTCACCGACTGGCGGGCGATCACGCCCGGCGCCACCTTCTCGATCACGTCGGTCAGCTTGGCGTCGATGGGGCCCTTGCCGTCGATCGGCTGGCCCAGGGCGTTGACCACGCGGCCGATCAACTCGGGCCCGACGGGCACTTCCAGAATGCGGCCCGTGCACTTGACGGTGTCGCCTTCGGAGATGTGCTCGTACTCGCCCAGAATCACGGCGCCGACCGAGTCGCGCTCGAGGTTCAGCGCCAGGCCGAAGCTGGGCTGGCCGTCCGGCGAGGGCGGGAACTCCAGCATCTCGCCCTGCATGGCATCGGACAGGCCGTGCACGCGCACGATGCCGTCGGTCACCGACACCACCGTGCCCTGGTTGCGCACGTCGGCGCTGACGCCCAGGCCCTCGATGCGGCTCTTGATCAGTTCTGAAATTTCTGCGGGATTGAGTTGCATGACTCTTTCCTTGTCCTTTGGGTTTTATCGAGGGGCCTGGCCTGGCATCAGGCGGTCAGGGCCATCTTCATTTGTTCCAGGCGCGCCTTGACCGAGGTGTCCAGCACCTCGTCGCCGACCACCACGCGCACGCCGCCGATCAGCGACGGCTCGATCTCCACGGTGGGCTCGAGCTTGCGGCCGAAGCGCTTTTCCAGCGTGCCCGTCAGCGCGGCCAGCTCGGCCGGCTCGATCGGGAAGGCGCTCTGGATCAGGGCATCGGAGCTGCCGCTCACGGCGTTGGCCAACTGGCGGAACTGGCGCGCCACCTCGGGCAGCGCGGCCAGGCGCTCGTTGTCGATCACCGCGCGCAGAAAGTTCGTGCCGCGCTCGGGCAGCGGGCTCTTCAGCACGCTGGTGACGATGTGGAACACCTGGCTGGCGTTGACCTTGGGGTTAGCCGCGAACTGCAGCAACTCGTTGTTGCCTGCCGCGTTCGCCAAACCGTCCAGCCAGGCTTGCGTGCCGGACAGGTCGGCACGGGACACCTGGAACAGGGCCTCGGCGTAGGGTCTTGCAATGGTGGCGAGTTCTGCCATGGAGCGTTTCCTTTGAGCGAGCGCTGATGAATCAGAGCTCGGTCTTCAGACGGGACAGCAGGTCAGCGTGCACCGTCGGGTTGACTTCCTTGCGCAGGATCTGCTCGGCGCCCTTGACGGCCAGGGCCGCCACTTGCTCGCG
>JAEXBL010000181.1 GCA_023394015.1 Pseudomonadota bacterium
GATGAAGACGGGCGCCGACATCCTGCACGTGCCCTACCGCGGCAGCGGCCCGGCGGTGGCCGATCTGCTGGGCGGCCAGGTGGACTCCATGTTCGACAACCTGCCCTCGTCGCTGCCCCACGTGCAGGCCGGCAAGCTGCGCCCCATCGGCGTGACGTCGCCGCAGCGCCTGGACTCGCTGCCCGATACGCCCACGCTGGCCGAATCCGGCCTGCCCGGCTTCGACGTGGAATCCTGGTTCGGCCTGGTCGCGCCCGCGGGCACGCCCAAGCCGGTCATCGACCGCCTCAACCAGGCGCTGAACAAGGCGCTGGCCGGCCAGGCGCTGCAGGCCTCTTACAAGCAGTCGGGCTTCTACGCGCCGCAGCCCCCCAATACGCCCGAATCGTTCGGCAAGAAGATCGCCAGCGAAATCGACAAGTGGGGCGCCGTCATCAAGAGCGCCGACATCAAGGCCAACTAGGCCCCATCAAGACCAAGGAGCACAGGTGTACCCGATCGATTTCTTCTTCCGCGCCGCCGAACGCCATCCGGACCGCATCGCGCTGGACGGCCCCGAGGGCCAGGCGACGTATGCCCGGCTGGCCGCCGAAGTGCGCGCCCTGGCGGCCGCGCTGCAGGAGCTGGACCCGGCGCCGCAGACCCGCGTGGCGATCTGCGCCGGCAATTCCGCGCGGCACATCCTGGCGCTGCTGGCCGTGCTGGCCAGCGGCAAGGTCTGGGTGCCGCTGAACTACCGCAGCACCGAGCGCGAGATCGGGCGCATCCTGGAGGCCACCGAGCCGTCCATCGTGATCGTGGACGGCGTGGGCGCGCCCCTGGCGCCCGAGGTTCAGGGCCGCCAACGCATCCACCTGGAAGACGGCTCGGCGCCGCTGGCCCTGGACGCCCTGCTGGCCAGCAACGCCGGACGCACGCCGGTGCGGCACACGCTGCCGCGCGATGCCACCCAGGCCATCAAGTTCACCGGCGGCACCACCGGGCTGCCCAAGGGCGTGATGCAGCCGTACCGCGCCTGGAACGCCGGCATCGTCAACCAGATCGCCAGCTGGGAACTGACCGAGGACGACCGCTACGTCGTGGCCGCCCCCGTCACGCACGGCACCGGCACCTACCTGCTGCCGGTCCTGGCCCAGGGCGGCACCCATCTGCTGCTCGACACCGTCACCCCGGCCAGCATCACCGCCGCCTTCCGCGAACGCGGCGGCACGCTGTGCTTCATGCCGCCCACGCTGATCTACATGATCATGGCGCAGCCGGGTGTCTCGCGCGCGGACTTTCCGCGCCTGCGCAACCTGATCTATGGCGGCGCGCCCATGCCCGTCGAAAAGATCGACAAGGCGCGCGCCTTCTTCGGCCCGGTGCTGGGCACCACCTACGGCCAGACCGAAGCGCCGCAGATCGTCACCGTGCTGCGCCCCGCCGACCTCGAAGCGCCGGTGAACCGCGCCTCGGTCGGGCGCGTCACCTGGCTGAGCGCCGTGGCCATCATGGGACCGGCCGGCGCGCTGCTGCCGCGCGGCGAAATCGGCGAAGTCGTGGTGCAGGGCGACCTGATGATGTCCGGCTACTGGCGCCTGCCGGAAAAGACCGCCGAGACCATCGTCGACGGCTGGCTGCATACCGGCGACACCGGCCTGATCGACGCGCGCGGCTACCTGTTCCTGAAAGACCGCCTGCGCGACGTGATCATCACCGGCGGCTTCAACATCTATCCCGTGGACGTCGAGAATGCGCTGTCGGCGCATCCCGCCGTGTACGAATGCTCGGTCTTCGGCCTGCCCGACGACAAATGGGGCGAGGCCGTGCACGCCGCCGTCCAGTTCCATCCCGGGGCGCAGGCCAGCGCCGACGAGCTCAAGGCGCACGTGCGCGGCCTGCTCGGGCCAGTGGCCACGCCCAAGCAGTTCCATATCCACGACAGCCTGCCGCGTTCCAACGTGGGCAAGGTATTGAAGAACGCCGTGCGCGACGCGGCCCTCAAGGAGACAGCATGAAAACGCCCGAAACCCGCCTGTGCGCGCATCATCTCACCGGCATGTCCTACCGCGACGTCGATCTGGTCGAGGACCTGATCGGCAAGAAAACCTTCACCGAAGTCATGATCATGCAGATCCTGGGCCGCGAGGCGCGCCCGGTGGACCTGCGCATCGTCGACGCGGTGCTGGTCACGCTGATGGAACACGGCCTGACGCCCAGCGCCATCACCACGCGCCTGATCTACATGAGCGCGCCGGAAAACCTGCAGGGCGCCGTGGCCTCCGGGCTGATGGCGGTCGGCAGCCAGTTCGTCGGCACCATGGAGAACTGCTCGCGCCTGCTGGACCGCATCCGCCAGGCCGCCGACGGCGAGGCCGAGGCGCTGGCCATCGCGCGCGAATTCCGCGAGTCGCGCCGCCCCCTGCCGGGCTTCGGCCACCATCTGCACAAGCCGGACGATCCGCGCTCGATCAAGCTGCTGGCGCTGGCCGAGGCCGAGCCGGATCTGCCGGGAGACTCGCTCAAGGCGCTGCGCCTGCTGGCCTCGGCCATCGACGCCGCCTACGGCAAGCACATCACCATCAACGCCACCGGCGCGGTGGCCGCGCTGCTGAGCGAGATCGGCGTGCCCACCGACCTGATGCGCGGCTTCGCCGTGATCTCGCGCGCCGCCGGCCTGGTGTCGCACGTGGCCGAGGAACAGCAAAGCCCCTCGGGCCGCTATATCTGGGAAACCATCGACCACGCCATTCCGTACGTGGGCGCGGGCAAGTCGCACCAGCAGGGCGGGGAACAGTCATGACCGCCGTCAACCACACCCGCCTGGCGGGCAAGATCGTGCTGGTGGCCGGCGCCGGCGCCTCGGCCGCCGGCTGGAGCATCGGCAAGGCCAGCTGCGTGACCATGGCGCGCCAGGGGGCCTCCATCGTCGCGCTGGACGCCAGCATGGAAGCGGCCGAAGACGCGGCCCACGAAGTCGAGCTGGCCGGCGGCAGCGCCCTGCCCGTGCAGGCCGACGTCGCCGATCCGGACGCGATGCAGGCCGCGGTGGACGCGGCGCTGCGCCGCTATGGCCGCATCGACGTGCTGCAGGCCAACGCCGGCATCGGCAAGGTCGGCGGCCCCGAGGACATCTCGCTGCAGGACTGGGACCGCATCCAGCAGGTCAACGTGACCAGCCTGCTCATCGCCACGCGCCTGCTGGCCCCGCTGATGCGCGGGCAAGGCGGCGGCGCCATCGTCACTGTCTCGTCGGTGGCCGGCATCCGCTACACGGGCTATCCGCACCTGGCGTACAGCGTGACCAAGGCGGCCGTGATCCACTTCGCCCGCATGGCCGCGC
>JAEXBL010000266.1 GCA_023394015.1 Pseudomonadota bacterium
CGCCGGCCCCGCGCTGGGACTGACCGCCCTGACGACCACCGCGCTCGCGGCCTGCGGTGGGGGTGACGATGGCGACGCGCCCGGCGGCGGCGCACCACCGCCCGGCGCGCCCGCGCCTTCGCCCGCCCCCGCCAACATCAGCGCCGCCGAGGCCGCGCGCTTTCTGCAGCAGGCGCAGTTCTCGTCCACCGAGGCCGAGATCGCCGCCGTGCGCGCCAAGGGCTACGGCCCCTGGCTCGACGAGCAGATGAACGCGGCACCCTCCACCAGCGGCTGGAACTGGCTGCTCAGCCAGGGCTACCGGCAGGAAGGCATCAAGTTCAACAACAGCTACGCCGACCACATGGTCTGGCACCAGCTCATCGCCGCGCCCGACGCGGTGCGCAAGCGCGTGGCGCTGGCCTGGTCGGAGATCATGGTGGTGTCCACCTCGGGCATCGAGGGTTACTGGCCCTCGTTCGCCATGGCGGCCTACTGGGACCTGCTCAACCAGCACGCCTTCGGCAACTACCGCGCCCTGCTCGAGGCCATCACGCTCAACCCGGCCATGGGCGCCTACCTGAACATGCGCGGCAGCAAGAAGGCCGACGCCAGCGGCCGCCAGCCCGACGAGAACTACGCCCGCGAAGTGATGCAGCTGTTCTCCATCGGCCTGCACGAGCTGAACCCCGACGGCAGCCTGCGCGGCGGCACCCCGCGCGAGACCTACGGCCCCGACGACGTCAGCAACCTGGCGCGCGTGTTCACCGGCTACAACCTGAATTCGCCCAACCGCCAGCACGAGTCCGACCCCGAGCCCTTCCGCCGCCCCATGGTGCTGAACGCGGCCGACCATTCGCCCGAGCCGGCCAGCTTTCTCGGCCAGACCGTGGGCGCCGGCGACGGCGCCGCGCGGCTGAAGCAGGCGCTGGACATCATCTTCAACCATCCCAACGTGGGCCCCTTCATCGCGCGCCAGCTCATCCAGCGCCTGGTCACCAGCGAACCCAGCGCCGCCTACGTGGGCCGGGTGGCGGCGGTGTTCAACCACAACGGCGCCGGCGTGCGCGGCGACCTGCGCGCCGTCACCCGGGCCGTGCTGCTCGATGCCGAGGCGCGGCAGGACCCGTCGCTCAAAGGCCCCACCTGGGGCAAGCTGCGCGAGCCGATGCTGCGCTTCGTGCAATGGGCGCGCACCTTCGGCGCCCGCTCGGCCGACGGCAGGTGGATCATCTGGGACCTGTCGAACCCGTCCACGGCGCTCGGCCAGAGCCCGCTGCGCAGCCCCTCGGTGTTCAACTTCTTCCGCCCCGGCTACGTGCCGCCCGGCACCGCGCTGGCGGCGCGCGGTCAGACGGCGCCCGAGTTCCAGATCACCAACGAGAACTCGGTGGCCGGCTACCTGAACTTCATGCACGGCGTGATCGCCTGGGGCTACGGCGCCGAGGCCAGCCGCATCAGCGTGGCCGACTACCCCCGCGAGATGGCGCTGGTGAACGAGCCGGCGGCCCTGGTCGAGCGGCTGAACCTGCTGCTGACCGGCGGCCAGTTGTCGGCCGCCACGGCCAGCCCCATCCACGACGCCATCGCCACCATCCCGCCCGGCAGCGAGTGGGGACGCAAGCAGCGCCTGTGGTCGGCCATCCTGCTGGTGATGGCCAGCCCCGACTACCTCGTCCAGAAGTGAAAGGCTGGCCATGAGCACGCTCAATCGCATCGCCCGCCGCACCTTCCTGCGCCGGCTGGGCCATCTGGGCATTGCCGGCACGGCGGCGCCCTGGGCCATCAACCTGGCCGCCATGGGCGAGGCCGCGGCCTTCAACGCCGAGGGCTACAAGGCGCTGGTGTGCATCTTTTTGTACGGCGGCAACGACAACGGCAACACGCTGATTCCCTACGACAGCGCCGGCCACGCCGACTACCTGCAGGTGCGCGGCGGCTTGGCCATCGCGCGCGGCCAGTTGGGCGCCACGGCCCTCACCGGCACCGGTCTGCCCGCCGGCCGCGAGTACGCGCTGGCCCCACAGCTCGCACCGCTGAAAAACCTGTTCGAGCAGCAGAAGCTGGCGGTGCAACTCAACGTGGGCCCGCTGCTGCAGCCGACCACGCTGGCGCAGTACCACGCCCGCTCGGTGCCGCTGCCGCCCAAGCTGTTCTCGCACAACGACCAGCAGTCGGTATGGCAAAGCGCGCACGCCGAAGGCGCGGTGCAGGGCTGGGGCGGCAGCATCGGCGACCTGGCGCTGGCCGGCAACGGCGCCCAGGCGCAGTTCACCTGCATGTCGGTCACCGGCAACGCGGTGTTCCTGTCGGGCGACAGCGCGCTGGCCTACCAGATCGGCGAAGGCGGGGCGGTGGCCATCCGCGGCGTGACCAGCAACGACGGCATGTACGGCGCCGCCGCCTGCCGCGAGGCCTTGCGCAGCCTGATCACGCAAGGCCGCACCCACGTGCTGGAAAACGAGCTGAACCGCATCACCAGCCGCTCGATCGCCTCGCACGCCACGCTGGCCGGCGCCCTGGACGGCAGCGCCGGCCAGTTCGACGCCCTGCTGCCCGACGCCGAGGGCCAGCAGGCGCGCACCCTGAACCGGCAGCTGAAGATGGTGGCGCGCCTGATCGCCGCGCGCAACCAGCTGGGGCTCAAGCGCCAGGTGTTCCTGGTGTCGCTGGGCGGCTTCGACACGCACGACAACCTGGCCGCACGCCACCCCGCGCTGCTGGCGCAGCTGGGCCAGGCCATGGCCGGGTTTCAGCAGGCGCTGGATGGCATGGGCGTGGGCGCGCAGGTGACCACCTTCACCGCGTCGGACTTCGGCCGCACCATGAGCTCCAACGGCGACGGCTCCGACCACGGCTGGGGCAGCCACCACTTCGTGATGGGCGGCGCCGTCAAGGGCCGGGCCTTCTACGGCACGGCGCCCACGGCGCTGCTGGGCGGGCCCGAAGACGTGGGCCAGGGCCGGCTGCTGCCCAGCACCTCGGTGGACCAGTACGCCGCTACCTTGGCAAGCTGGTTCGGCGTGGCCGATGGCGAGATGGCGCGCATCGCGCCCCACATCGGGCGCTTCGACCAGGGCAAGCTGGGTTTTCTCGGCTGAAGAAACCCCGGCCCGCGGCCCGCCACCCACAAAGCACCAGCGCACGAAAAAGCCGCCCGAAGGCGGCTTGGGGAACCAGTCGGCGGGGCCTTACTCGATGGTCAGGCGCTGCGAGCCGCTGGCCTGCTTCTTGGGCAGGGTGAGCTGCAGCACGCCGTTGTCGTACTTGGCCTTGGCGGCGGCCTGGTCGATGTCCTGCGGCAGTTGGAAGCTGCGCGACACCGCGCCATAGTAGCGCTCGCTGCGCAGCACCTTGTCGCCCTCGGTCTGGCTGTCGTGCTGCTTGATCTCGGCGCGCAGGGTCACCACGCTGCCGTCGATGGACACGTGGATGTCCTCCTTGCCCACGCCCGGCACCTCGGCCAGCACGGTGTAGGCGTTGTCGGATTCGCTGACGTCGATCTTGATCTGCGCGGCGCTGGGCAGCGCGTCGCCATGCAGCGGCTTGACGAAGAAGCCGGGCGAGGTGATTTCGCGGAACAGGTCGTCGAACAGGTTGCCGCGGATGAGTTGGTTGGCCATGAAAGTCTCCTGGTTGCGTTTGAAAAGCTGGCGCAGGCGCCATCATTCATCAAGATGCGCTCGAAAGCCAAGGTTTCAAGTTCCCGCACCGTCGGGCCTGGGGCTGCCGCGCGGCATCAGCGCCATCCGCCAAAGCATGGGAAAATACGTGTTTGCCCGCCGCCATCGCGCGCGCCGGCCCTGCCGACAGGTCACGCTCCATCGACGGGGCGGCCCATTTGCTCTTCACACAATCCATGTCGTCCTCCCTGCACCCCATGCTCAACGTGGCCATCCGGGCCGCGCGCGCCGCTGGCGCCATCATCAACCGCGCCGCGCTCGACGTCGAGGCCGTGCGCATCTCGCAGAAGCAGGTCAACGACTTCGTCACCGAGGTCGACCACGCCAGCGAGGACGCCATCATCGACACCCTGCTCACCGCCTACCCCCAGCACGGCATGCTGGCCGAGGAGTCGGGCAGCACGCGCGGCAACCCCCATGCCGACCACGTCTGGATCATCGACCCGCTGGACGGCACCACCAACTTCATCCACGGCTTTCCGGTCTACTGCGTCTCGATCGCGCTGGCCGTCAAGGGCCGCGTCGAGCAGGCCGTGGTCTACGCCCCCCCCCGCCACGCCCTGTTACCCGCCACGCGCGGCCGCGGCGCCTTCATGCACGACCGCCGCAGCCGCGTCCGCAAGCGCTAC
>JAEXBL010000436.1 GCA_023394015.1 Pseudomonadota bacterium
TCCTGGCCGGGCGGCTGGCCCACGCCTTCGGCGCGCAGCGCCTGCGCCAGCAGTTTCTCGCCGAGCTCGCGCGATTCGCTCTGCGCCAGGCTTTTGAGGTGGCTGCGGATCTTGGAGCGCGCCCGCCCGGTGCGCACAAAGCCCAGCCAGGCCGGGTTGGGCGTGGACACCGGGGCGGTGATGATTTCGATCACGTCGCCGTTGGCCAGCTCGGTGCGCAGCGGCACCTGCTCGCCGTTGACCTTGGCGGCCACGGTGTGGTCGCCCACGCTGCTGTGGATGGCGTAGGCGAAGTCGACCACGGTGGCGCCCTGGGGCAGCGCCATGATCTGGCCCTTGGGCGTGAACACGTAGACCGCGTCGGGCACCAGGTCGACCTTGATGTGCTCCCAGAACTCGGTGGCGTCGCGCGTCTCGTTCTGGATGTCGAGCAGCGACTGCAGCCACTGGGTGCCCAGCTCGTCGCCGGCGGCGTCGGTCTTGCCGGCCTTGTAGAGCCAGTGCGCGGCCACGCCGGCCTCGGCCACCAGGTCCATGGCGTCGGTGCGGATCTGGAACTCGATGTTGATGCTGGCCGGCCCCACCAGCGTGGTGTGCAGCGACTGGTAGCCGTTGATCTTGGGGATGGCGATGTAGTCCTTGAAGCGGCCCGGCACCGGCTTGTAGAGCTGGTGCAGCAGGCCCAGCGCGGTGTAGCAGCTGACGGCGTTGGGCACCACCACGCGCACGCCGTACAAGTCGTTCACCTGGGCGAAGGACAGGTGCTTTTCGTCCATCTTGCGGTAGATGGAATACAGCGTTTTCTCGCGGCCGATGATGTGCGCCGTCAGGCCGGCCTCGGCCAGCGCCGCCTGCACCTCGGCCTGCACCTTCTGGATCAGGTCGCGCCGGCGCTGGCGGGCCTTTTGCACGGCCTTGGACAGCACCGTGTAGCGCCAGGGCTTGAGGTGGCGAAAGGCCAGGTCCTGCAGTTCGCGAAAGGTCTGGTTCAGGCCCAGGCGGTGGGCGATGGGGGCGTAGATCTCCAGCGTCTCGGTGGAGATGCGGCCCCACTTGGCGCGCGGCATGTCGCCCATGGTGCGCATGTTGTGCAGGCGGTCAGCCAGCTTGACCAGGATCACGCGCACGTCGCGCGCCATCGCCAGCAGCATCTTGCGGAAGGACTCGGCCTGGCCTTCCTCGCGGGTGCTGAACTGCAGCTTGTCCAGCTTGGTCAGCCCGTCCACCATCTCGGCCACCGGGGCGCCGAACTGCTCTACCAGGTCGGCCTTGGTGACGCCGCAGTCTTCCATGGCGTCGTGCAGCAGCGCGGCCATCAGCGCGTGGGCGTCCAGCTTCCATTCGGCGACCTGCGCCGCCACGGCGATGGGGTGGGTGATGTAGGGCTCGCCGCTGTGGCGCATCTGGCCCAGATGCGCCTGGTCGGCAAAGCGGTAGGCGCGGCGCACCTGCTCGGCGTCGGCGGGATCCAGGTAGTCGAGCTTGGCCTCGAGCGCGGCAAAGCTGGCCGCGGCGGCATTGGCAGCGGCCATGGGCTGATCGACGATCGGCATGACGGATCCCATGACCCTAATTTAACCGGGGTGAAGCCAATTTGTGAAATCGCCACAAGAAAGGCGCCCCGCGGGGCGCCTTTGCTGGGCTGGAAGCGACAATCGCCGCTAGCCGAAAGAGGGCGGGCAGTACTTTCAGGGTACTTTCTTCAGCATTTCCAGGCCGATCTCGCCGGCGGCGATCTCGCGCAGCGCGGTCACGCCGGGCTTGTTGCGCGACTCGATCTTGGGCGCGTGGCCTTGGTTCAGCATGCGGGCGCGGTAGGTGGCGGCCAGCACCAGCTGGAAGCGGTTGGGGATTTTTTCGAGGGCGTCTTCGACGGTGATGCGGGCCATGGAATCTCTTTGTGCAGGGTGTGGGGCGAATCAGGCGATGCGCAGCGCCTGGAAGGTCTCGGCGTGGGCGCTTTTCTGGGCGATGTAGCGCAGGCGCTGCGCGTGAACAATGCTTTTCAGGTCGAAAAGTGCCAGTTCAAATACCTCATTGATTATAACGAAGTCGAAGTGGCAGGCCTGCGCCAGCTCCTCGCGCGCATTGGCCAGGCGCAGCTCGATGACCTCGGGCGAGTCCTCGCCGCGGCGCAGCAGGCGCGCGCGCAATTCGTCCCAGCTGGGTGGCAGCACGAACACCAGGACGGCATCGGGAAACAGCTTCCGGATCTGCAGCGCGCCCTGCCAGTCGATCTCCAGCACCACGTCGCCGCCGGCGGCCAGGCGCGCCTCGATGGCCTGGCGCGAGGTGCCGTAGCGGTTGCCGTGCACCAGCGCCCATTCCAGAAAGTCACCGGCGGCGACCATGGCGTCGAAGCGCTGGTTGCTGACGAAGAAATACTCGCGCCCGTCCTTCTCCTGCCCGCGCGGCGCGCGCGTGGTGTGCGAGATGGAGTGCATCACGCCGGCGTCCACCTCCATCAGCGCTTTCACCAGGCTGGACTTGCCCGAGCCGCTGGGCGCGGCGACGACGAAGAGGTTGCCAGGAAGGTGTTGCGGCATGGGCGATCGGTGCGGGCAGCTATGGATTCGGGAGTGGCGCGGATTCTACCGAGGCGCGCTCGAACACCAGCAGCAGGTTGTTGGCCGGCAGCGCGTGGCGCTGGCGCAGCGCCAGCCCGGTGGCCCGCGCCTGGCGCACCACCTCGTCCAGCGGGCGCAGGCCCCAGGCCGGATCGCGCCGGCGCAGGTCGGCGTCGAAGGCGAGGTTGCTGGGCGCGGTGGGCACCTCGGCCTCGATGAAGGGGCCGTACACCACCAGCCGCCCGCCCGGCGCCAGGTGGCGCGCGGCGCCGGCCATCAGCGCGGCGCAGCAGGGCCAGGGGCTGATGTGCAGCAGGTTGGCGGTGTAGATGAGGTCGAAGGCCTCGGCGAACGGCGCGCCGTCGGACGGCCAAGGCGCATCCCGTACGTCGAGCCGGCGCGGGCGCGCCACGTTGGCGGCGCCGACCTGCTGCGCCCAGCCGCGGAT
>JAEXBL010000440.1 GCA_023394015.1 Pseudomonadota bacterium
AGCAGGGTCTGCATGAACTTGACGCGGGCCTCCAGCTCCTCTTCGCTCAACAGCGCATGCAGGCCGCCGCGCTGCTCCAGGTGCACGTCCACGCCGGTTTCCTCCAGCAGCTGCGCCGCCAGCCGCGGCCAGCCCGTGGCCGAGGTCATGGTCCACACGCCGTAGCGCGGCAGGCCCATGCCCTTGCTCTGCACCCAGACCAGCCCGAAGTTGCCGCGCGAGGCCCGGTAGGCCACGTCGCCCTCGTCCAGCACGGCCACGTGTTCCAGTTCGCGCCGCAGGCCGTAGGCGATGGCCGAACCGACCAGTCCTCCGCCTATCACCGCCGCGTCGTAGATCCCGCGATGCGCGGGCGCACGCGGCGCCAGTTCCGTTTCTTCCGTCATTAGCGTCCCTTTCCTACAAACAGCTTCTCCAGGCCCACCGCGCGGTCCAGGATGAATATGGCGATGATGGTCACGTAGATCAGCACGGCCGACACCGCGGTCACCAGCGGGTCGATCGTGTCTTCGATGTGCAGGAAGATGCGCACGGGCAGCGTGGTGGTCGACGGCGAGGCGATGAAGATGGACATCGTCAGTTCGTCGAAGCTGGTGATGAAGGCGATCACCCAGCCGCTGACCACGCCCGGCAGCAGCAGCGGCAGCACCACCCGCCGGAACGCCGTCCAGTTGGACGCGCCCAGCGATTGCGCCGCGCGCTCCAGCGCCGGGTCTATGCCGGTGGCCGAGGCCAGCACCAGGCGCAGCGCATAAGGCATGATCAGAATCACGTGCGCCACCACCAGGCCGAAATACGTGCCCGCCAGGTCCACCGTGGTGAAGAACTTCAGGAAGGCCAGGCCCAGCACCACGTGCGGAATCATCAGCGGCGACAGGAAAAACGCCACCAGCGCTTCGCGTCCGCGAAAGCGGTTGCGCGCCAGCGCCAGCGCGCTGGGCACGGCCAGCACGATGGCCAGGCTGGCCGACAGCGCGCCCAGGCCCAGGCTGAACCAGAAGGCGTCGACGAAGCGCGGGTTGTCCAGGATGGCGCGGAACCAGCGCAGCGACAGTCCGCCCGAAGGCAGGGAGATGAAGCCTTCGGACGTGAACGCCACCGCGCACACCATGACGATGGGCGCCAGGATGAAAAGAATGAAGAGCGTATGGAACAGCAGGCCGATGGGACCGTTCTTGAATGGCATCTCAGCCTCCCGCCTGGTTGAAGACCGCGCCGTACTTGCGCTCGATGATGCGGTTGGCCGACAGCAGCACCACCACGGTGGCCAGCAGCAGCACCACCGCCAGCGCCGCGCCCAGCGGCCAGTTCAAGGTGTTCAGGAACTCGTCGTAGGCGGCCGTGGCCACGTTCTTCAGGCGCCGTCCGCCGATGATGGCCGGCGTGGCGAAGGAGCTGGCCGCCATCGCGAACACCATGATCGCGCCCGACAAAATGCCCGGCATGACCTGCGGAATCACCACGCGCCAGATCACGGTGAACTGCGTCGCGCCCAGCGACAGCGCCGCGGCTTCGGTCGACGGATTGATCCGCTGCAGCGAGGCCCACACCGAGATCACCATGAAGGGCACCAGCACGTGGGTGAGCGCGATGGCCACGCCCAGGTTGCTGTACATCAGGTCTATCGGCGTGGAGATCAGCCCTATGCCCATCAGCGCCTGGTTGATCAGGCCGGTGGAGCCGAACAGCAGCGCCCAGCCCAGCGTGCGCACCACCACCGATATCAGCAGCGGCCCCAGCCCCACCATCAGGAACAGGCCCTTCCACGGATTGGCCATGCGCGACAGCACGTAGGCCTCGGCCGTGCCCAGCACCAGACAGGCCAGCGTGACCGCGGCGGCCACGCCGAAGGTGCGGGCGTAGATCTCGTAGTAATAGCCGTCGGAAAATATCTCGGCGTAGTTCTTCCAGGTGAACGCGGCCTGCATGCCGCCGTAGAACTGGAAGTCGAAGAAGCTGATCAGGATCACCAGCGCCATCGGCACCACCAGAAAGGTGGCGTACAGCGCAAGCGCCGGCGTGCTCAGCAGCCAGGGATTGGCGCGCGCGCTCATGACGGCCGGCCTTGCGGCGCCGCGTCCACCGCGCACATGTCCTGCGCGCGCCAGCGCAGGTGCACGGCCTCGCCTTCGGCGGGCACCGGCACGCCGTCGTTCTGGCGTATCACCAGCACGTCGCCCACCGAGGTCTCGACCTGGCACAGCCAGTGGTTGCCCTGGAATACGCGGGCCTTCATGCGCCCGGGCAGCGCACAGGCGGCAGGCTCGGAAAACAGGATTTTCTCGGGGCGCACGATCACGGCGCCGCGCGGCACCGGCGCGCCTTCCATGCTCAGGTGCGCCTCGCCGATGCGCGCGCGCGTCTCGCCGCCATAGTCTTCGGCCTGCGGCGTGAACACGTTCGCCTTGCCCAGGAAGCCGCCCACGAACTGGCTGGCCGGGCCTTCGTACGCCTGGAACGGCTCGGCCACCTGTTCCACGCGCCCCTGGTTCATCACCACGACCCGGTCCGACAGCGCCAGCGCCTCGGACTGGTCGTGCGTCACCAGGATGGTGGTGGTACCCACCGTGCGCTGGATGCTGCGCAGTTCAAGCTGCATTTCCTCGCGCAGCTTGGCGTCCAGGTTGGACAGCGGCTCGTCGAGCAGCAGCACGCTGGGCCGGATGACCAGCGCGCGCGCCAGCGCCACGCGCTGCTGCTGCCCGCCCGACATGCGCGCCGGATGACGGTCGGCCAGGTGCGACAGGCCCACCAGCTTGAGCGCTTCGGCCACGCGCGCCTCGCGCTCGTCCTTGCGGACCCGCTGCATCTCCAGTCCGAAAGACACGTTCTCGGCCGCCGTCATGTGCGGAAACAGGGCGTAGTTCTGGAACACCATGCCCAGCCCGCGCTTGTTGGCCGGCACCTTGCTGACGTCCCTGCCGTCAAGCACGATGCTGCCGCCGGTGGGCTCGACGAAGCCCGCGATCATCTGCAGCGTGGTGGTCTTGCCGCAGCCGGACGGCCCCAGCAGCGATATGAACTCGCCGCGGTTCACGGACAGGCTCAGGTCCTGCACCGCCACCGTGTCGCCATAGCGCTTGCTCAGGCCGTTCAAAACGAGATAAGTCATGGATGCTCCCGTGGGCTGCGCGGTCTCAGCGCTCGATTTCCCGCGTCCAGCGCTTGTTCCAGTCGTCGCGGTTCTGGTTGACGGTGTCCCAGTCGATCACGATCAGGTCGTCGGCGCGCTTGCCGATGGGCAGCGGCACGCGGGGATCGTCGGTGACCTTGGCCTTCTTGTTGACCGGGCCGTAGCCGTAGGCCGAGGCCAGCTTCTCCTGCACCTCGGGCGAGACCAGGTATTGCACGAAGGTCTGGGCCAGCGGATTGGCGTCGGGCTTGGCCACCGGGCAGACCGACGACAGCAGCGCGTAGGCGCCTTCCCTGGGATACACGAAGCCCACCGGAAAGCCGGTATCGGCGAACGCCTTGACGCGGCCGCTGCCCCAGACCGAGATCACCGCCTGGCCGCTGGAAAACAGTTCCGTCATCTTGCCGGGCGAGGGCTCATAGACCAGCACGTTGGGGCCGACCTCGTTCTTGAAGGTGGCGAAGCCCGGATCGATTTTCTTCTCGCCGCCGCCGCCTTCGCGCGCGTACTCCACCAGCGCGTGCAGGCCGTAGGTGTTGTTCAGCGGCGGGATCACCAGCTGCTTTTTGTACTTGGGGTCCTTCAGGTCCTTCCAGGACTCGGGCGGCGCCCATTTCTTTTCCTCGAAGGCCTTCTTGTTGTACATGATGCCGGTGGCCACGATGCCGATGGCCACCGCCTTGTCGTCCTTGTAGCGGGCCGTGCCGTACAGGTCGTCGGCGGGCAGGCCCTTGATGGGCGCGCAGAAGCCCAGCGCGATGGCCTGGTACATGGGGCCGTCGTCGATGATGGCCACGTCGACCTGCTGGTTGCTCTTCTGCGCCTGCAGGCGCGCCACCGTGTTGGTGGAGTTGCCGGCCACGTAGTTCAGCTCGACGCCGTGCTGCTTGGCGAAAGGCGGGAAGATCTCCTTGCGCATGATGTCTTCGAACGAGCCGCCGTATCCGGCCACCACCAGTTTCTGCGCCTGCGCGTTGGCGCCGAATCCGGCGGCCATCGCCGCCGCCGCGAGCACTGCAAGTACCTTGCCCATGAAAACCCCCGAATATTTGGAAGAAAACTGCAAGAACCGCCGAATGCCGGCCGGAGCGGCGTACAATTTGTCCGGACATGAACATCCGGACAAATGATGGATCTCGCAAGACGCCATTGTCAATGGGTTATTGTCCGTATAAACCCCATATAACGATTGCAGGAGCCTTCCCATGACCCGATCCTCCGAGCGCGCGGCCGGCCCCGGCGGGGCGCGGCAAGCACACGGCAAACCGGAATCTCCGGCGCCGGGCGGCGAGTCCGACGGCCCCCGCTACAAGAGCATTTTCCGCACGCTCTCGCACGACATCCGCACCGGCCGCTACCCCGTCATGACGCTGCTGCCCACCGAACACGAGCTGTGCGAAATGTTCGACGCCAGCCGCCATACCGTGCGCGAAGCCGTGCGCATGCTGACCGTGGCCGGCATGGTGTCGCGCCGCCCCGGCGTGGGGCCCCGGGGGGCGCCCCCCCGCGCCCGCCCCCCGTTGACGCCCCGCCA
>JAEXBL010000012.1 GCA_023394015.1 Pseudomonadota bacterium
AGCTGCGAGGTCCCCATGTCAACGGCTCCGTGCGGCGCCAGGCGGGCGGCTGGGCCAAGCCCGGCGCTTCAGGCGGCACCTCAATGCAGCACGCGGGCGCTGCCACCGCCACCGCTGCCGGCGCCACCGGCGTCCAGCACGAACATCGGGATCTCGGCCTCGAAGCGTTCGCCGTCCATCGCCACGCAGAAGTAGCTGCCGTGCATGGTGCCGGAGGGCGTGCGCAGGCGGCAGCCGCTGGTGTATTGAAACGATTCGCCCGGCGCCAGCAGCGGTTGCTGGCCCACCACGCCCAGGCCCTTGACCTGCTCGGTGTGGCCGCGCGCGTCGCTGATGATCCAGTGGCGCGCGATGAGCTGCGCCGGCACCTCGCCGGTGTTGTGCACGGTGATCGTGTAGGCAAAGCCATACAGCCCCTCGGCCGGCTCGGATTCGTGCGGCAGGAACTGCGGTTCGACCTCGATGCTGAACTGGTATTTCGGCATGTGCCCGATGGTAACGGCGGCCGGGCCGGCCCCGTCGGCGAAAATCCCTGCATGAGCACCACCTACCGCATCGCCCCTTCCATCCTCTCGGCCGACTTCGCCCGGCTGGGCGACGAGGTGCGCCAGGTCATTGCCGCCGGCGCCGACTGGATCCACTTCGACGTGATGGACAACCACTACGTGCCCAACCTCACCTTCGGCCCGATGATTTGCCAGGCGATCAAGCCGCACGCCGTGCGCGCCGACGGCAGCCCGGTGCCGATGGACGTGCACATGATGGTGCAGCCGGTGGACGCGCTGGCGCAGGCCTTTGCGCAGGCCGGGGCCGACCTGATCAGCTTTCACCCCGACGCCACGCCGCACGCGCACCGCAGCGTGCAGGCCATCAAGGCGGCGGGCTGCCAGGCCGGGCTGGTGTTCAACCCGGCGGCGCCGCTGGATGTGCTGGACTGGCTGATCGACGACATCGACCTGATCCTGATCATGAGCGTCAACCCAGGCTTCGGCGGCCAGGGCTTCATCGACAGCGCGCTGCGCAAGGTGGAGGCGGCGCGCCGGCGCATCGACGCCAGCGGGCGCGACATCCGGCTCGAAGTGGACGGCGGCATCAAGGCCGCCAACATCCGCCAGGTGGCCGACGCCGGGGCCGACACCTTCGTCGCCGGCAGCGCCATCTTCGGCCAGCCGGACTATGCGCAGGTCATCGCCGACATGCGCCGCAAGCTGTCGCAGCGAGCCTGATCGCCGCTTTCGGCTTGCATGCCCAGCCTGCGAAGCAGGCCATCCAGGGCCGCCAGCGGTGTCCCCCTTCCACTGGAACGGGGGAAGGCGCCGCAGGAGGGGGTCAAGGCTTCAGGTACGCAAAGCCCTCGCGCGTCTGCAACTCGGTCACGCGCGCCACGCCCGAGGGCACGAACTCCGCGTCCATGGTGAACTGGTCCTTCTTCAGGTTCGCGTTGGTCAGCGTGATCTCGCAGATCTCGAAGCGCACGCCGCGCGCCTTCAGCGCACTCACCAGCGCGTTGTAGTCGATGTCGGGGTTCTTCTTGTCCTTGGCGCCCTCGCGCAGAAAGTCGATGCCGTCGGCGTGCGTCACCACGGTGATCTTGGTCTCCGGCGCCACGTTCAGGTGGTTGCGCATGTTGCGCAGCGCCTTGGTGGCCTGCGCCTCGGCGTTGTCGATGTGGTACACCACCTTGTCCTGCGCCCAGGCGCCCAGGGCACCACACAGCAGGGCCGCGGCCACTGCGCCTTGAACGGCTTGCTTGATCTTCATGCGATCTGTCTCCTTTACTTAAGCAACAACTTATTCATGCCGACGCTGAACCTAACACAGCCCGTCGATGCCTGCATCGTCGATCTCGACGGCACCATGGTCGACACCCTGGGCGACTTCGAGGTCGCCCTCAACCGCATGCTGGCCGAGCTGCAGCTGCCGCCGATGGCGCGCGCCTTCATCGAGCGCGCCGTCGGCAAGGGCTCCGAGCACCTGATCCACAGCGTGCTCACCGAGCAGATGCGCCTGGCCAATGCCACCGGCGGCGCCCTGGCCTGCCCCGCCGCCCAGCCCGCGGCCCGCTATGAAGAGGCCTGGCGCAGCTACCAGAAGCACTACCTGGCCATCAACGGCGACTTCAGCACCGTGTACCCGGGCGTCATCGACGGGCTGCAGGCGCTGCGTGCGCTGGGCCTGCCGCTGGTCTGCCTGACCAACAAGCCGCTGGCCTTTGCCCGGCCCCTGCTGGCGGCCAAGGGGCTGGCCGGCTTTTTCAGCCACGTGTTCGGCGGCGACAGCTTTGCCCGCAAGAAGCCCGACCCGCTGCCGCTGCAGGAAGCCTGCAAGGTGCTGGGCACGGCTCCGGCGCGCACGCTGATGGTGGGCGACTCCAGCAACGACGCCGCCGCCGCCCGCGCCGCCGGCTGCCCGGTGGTGCTGATGACCTACGGCTACAACCACGGCGAGCCGGTGCGCGGCGTCGACGCCGATGGCTTTGCCGACGCCATGACCGCAGTGGCCGCAGGGCTGGCCGCGCAGCGTCAGAATCGGCCCCTCAAGGAGGCCTGACGCTGGTGAGTGCCGATCACGAACTGCTGCGGCGCGCCGTCGCCCACCCCGAGGTGCTGCACTGGCACACCTGGGCGGCGCTGGCGCCCGGCCCGTCGCTGGTGGTGCTGGGCGCGGTGCACGGCAACGAGGTCTGCGGCGCCCACGCCATCGTGCGCGCCATCGACGACCTGACCCACGGTCGCCTGCTGCTGCTGCGCGGCCGGCTCACCCTGGTGCCGGTGGCCAACCCGCTGGCCTTTGCGCAGAACACGCGCGAGGGCGAGCGCAACCTGAACCGCCGCTTCATCCCCCAGCCCGAGGCGCGCGATTACGAAGACCGCATCACCCGCCAGCTGGCGCCCCTGCTGGCCCAGCACGAGGTGCTGCTCGACCTGCACTCCTTCCACACGCCGGGCGACCCCTTCGCCATGGTCGGCCCGCGCAACAACCCCGGCCCGCGCGAGCCCTTTGCCCGCGCCACCGAGGAGATGGCCCTGGCCCGCGCCCTGGGCGCGCAGCAGGTGGTCGAAGGCTGGCTGGAGGTGTACGACCGCGCCGCCGGCCTGCGCGGCGAGACGCCCGACGACGAGGGCATCGGCACCAACGAATACATGCGCAGCCAGGGCGGCTACGCCGTCACCATCGAATGTGGCCAGCATGAAGACCCCGAGGCCATCGACGTGGCCACGCGCGCCATCCACGGCGCGCTGGCGCACCTGGGGCTGGCCCACACGCCGGCGCCGGCGCGCTTTACCGGCCCCGCCGCGCGGCTGGCCGACGTGGTGCTGCGCGAATCGCCCGGCGACCGGCTGGTGCGCGACTGGTACAGCTTCGACGCCGTGCAGGCCGGCGACGTGATCGGCCTGCGCGCCGACGGCACGCCCGTGCCCGCGCCGCGCGCCGGTTGCGTGCTGTTTCCGCACCCCGAGGCCGGGGTGGGGCAGGAGTGGTTCTACCTGGCCGAGCCTGCTGACAGCGGGGAATGAGGCGCGACGTCGCCGCGCTCGATGACCGGCGCTGGCGCGCCATGAAGAATGACCCATGACAAGGCGCCGTGCGGGGCGATGCCTATGTCGTTGGTGGTGCGCTCGTCAGAGCGCGGTCGTTCGTCATCCGCCATGGGCTTCATGCGCAGCGCCATGAATGGCTGAAACGCCGCTCAGCCCGCCGGCGCCGCGTCGGCCTTGCCCAGCAGCGCATCCTTGAGCTGCCAGCTCGGCGGGTTGGGGCCGAGCCAGATGCGCAGCAGCGCGCTGAAGAACTCCGGCTCCTTGAAGGGCTCGCTGGCCTGCTGGCCGTTGACATGGATCAGCATGCCGGTGCCGGGCACCCAGTCGATGTCGATCACGTCGCCGGCCTTGTTGCGCTTGAAGTCCGAGAACACCTGGCTCATGCGCAGCACACCCGGCACCAGCTTGGCGAACGAGCCCTTGTCCATGTTGGCTTCCATGCCGCGGTAGAACAGCTTGCCAAACTCGGCCGCGTCGATGTCGCGCAGCATGGTCAGCTGCAGGCGACGCGGCTCGCTGCCGGCCTGCAGGATCTCGTCCGCCGAGGACGTCTTGCGCGGCAGGTACAGCCCGGCGGCATACACGCGGACCACCGCGCGGTAGCGGATGCCGGCGCCATTGAGCAGCAGCGGCTGGCCGGCCACGCGCAACTGGTCGGCCAGGCGCACGCCCTCCACCTCGGCCGCCTGCGCGGTCGTCAGCAAGGCGCCAGCCAGGACCGCAGCCGTCAGCAGGGGCGTGAAAAACCGGGTGCGCGCGGGGTGGGGTGCACGATGTCGTCGCATGGCCATCATCCTTGAAAAAGAACGCCTGTTCTTTTTTAGAATGACATCTTGTTACCTGCCCGTCATGGGGAAATACCCGCGGGCGCCAGCGCCTCGGTGACCACCTCGAAGCGCTCCAGCCGGTGCCAGCCGAACACCATGGTGATGGGGACGTCGGTCGCGTCGCGCCCGCGGGCGATGGTGATGCGGCCGATGCGCGGCACGTTGTGGCGGGCGTCGAAGGTGTGCCAGCGCCCGCCCAGCCAGGCCTCGAACCAGGCCGAGAAGTCCATCGGGCTGGGCATCGGCGGCACGCCGATGTCGCCCAGATAGCCGGTGACGTAGCGCGCCGGGATGTTCATGCAGCGGCACAGGGTGACGGCCAGGTGGGCAAAATCTCGGCACACGCCCACGCCCTCGTGCCAGCCTTGCAGCGCCGTGCGGTTGGCGCGCGCCTGCTGGTAGTCGAAGCGCAGGTGCCGGTGCACGTAGTCGCAGATGGCCTGCACGCGCGCCCAGCCTTCGGGCACGCCGCGGAACTGCTGCCAGGCGAAGGCCATCAAGGCGCTGTCCACCTCGCAGTAGCGGCTGGGCAGCAAAAAGCGGAAGACCTCCGAGGGCAGCTCGTGCAGCGGGTGCTGGGGCGCATCGCGCAGCACCGGGTCGGGCTGGCCGCTGTCGGCGACCACGGCGTGGCTGGCCAGGCGCAGGCTGGGCGTGCCGGCGGGCACGTCGATGCGGGTGATGGTGTTGTCGAAGCCGTCTTGATAGCTGGTGTGGGACAGGGCGGGCGTTACGGTGAAGCGCTCGGGCGCCTGCAGGTCGCCCGCGCGGGAAGGGTGCACGTGCAGCGCCGCCAGCACGGTGGTGGGCGCCTGGAGCGCCATGTCGATGTCGTAGCCAATTCGGATGAGCATGGACGCTATTGGGCCGGTGGCGCGGCGCGGTGCGCGCAAGACAAATGCCCCGGGCGCCGTCGGCCTGCGGGCCTACATGCGCGCATGCCGAAGGCCCGGGCGGTTTGCTACACTCCGCCGCATGTTCGCTTCCCGCAAAGTCCAATCACCGCTGGGCGCCGCCGCCCAGGGGGCATGGCCCTGGCGCAAGCCTGCGCGCTGACTTTGTGATTCGCGCCCGCAAGGGGCGCCCGGCGCGGCACCTGCACGGTGGCCGCGGTGCATTGGAAGAAGAACCGGCCGGGCCGCACGCCCAGCCAGCGAGCATGGAGGCTCGAGCCCTGTGATCACCGAACTCGAATTCAAGAGCCTGGCCGGCCAAGGCTACAACCGCATCCCCTTGATGAGCGAGGCCTTTGCCGACCTCGAAACCCCGCTGTCGCTCTACATGAAGCTGGCCGCCAACGCCGGCGGAACGGGCGGCGGCCGCTACAGTTTTCTGCTGGAGTCGGTCATCGGCGGCGAACGCTTCGGCCGCTACAGCTTCATCGGCCTGCCGGCGCGCACCGTGCTGCGGGCCAGCGGCTTCGGCGCCGAGGCCAAGACCGAGATCGTCACCGACGGCGCGGTGGTCGAAACCATCGCCGGCAACCCGCTGGATGCGGTCGATGCTTACCAGCGGCGCTTCAAGGTCGCGCTCAGCCCCGGGCTGCCGCGCTTTTGCGGCGGGCTGGCGGGCTACTTCGGTTACGACGTGGTGCGCCACATCGAGAAAAAGCTGGAAGCCACCTGCCCGCCCGACACCCTGGGCACGCCCGACATCCTGCTGATGCACTGCGAGGAGTTGGCCGTCATCGACAACCTGTCGGGCAAGCTCTACCTGATCGTCTACGCCGACCCGGCCCAGCCCGAGGCCTACGCCAAGGCCAAGAGGCGGCTCAAGACCCTGCGCGAGCAACTGCGCTACTCGGTGGCCGCGCCGCAGATCAGGCCGACGCAGAACCACCCCGCCGAGCGCCCCTACGCCAAGGCCGACTATCTTGCAGCCGTGGAGCGCGCCAAGGCGCTGATCGCCGCCGGCGACTTCATGCAGGTGCAGGTGGGCCAGCGCATCAGCAAGCGCTACACCGAATCGCCCTTGAGCCTGTACCGCGCGCTGCGCTCGCTCAACCCGTCGCCGTACATGATCTACTACGACTTCGGCGACTTCCACGTGGTCAGCGCGTCGCCCGAAATCCTGGTGCGGCAGGAAAGCACGCCCGAAGGGCAGAAGGTGACCATCCGCCCGCTGGCCGGCACCCGCCCGCGCGGCGCCACGCCCGAGGCCGACAAGGCCATCGAGCAGGAGCTGGTGAACGACCCCAAGGAGCGCGCCGAGCACGTCATGCTGATCGACCTGGCGCGCAACGACATCGGCCGCATCGCCAGGACCGGCAGCGTGCAGGTGACCGAGGCCTTTGCCGTGGAGCGCTACAGCCACGTGATGCACATCGTCAGCAACGTCGAGGGCATCCTGAAGGACGGTATGACCAACATGGACGTGCTCAAGGCCACCTTCCCCGCCGGCACGCTGACCGGCGCGCCCAAGGTGCACGCGATGGAGCTGATCGACCAGCTGGAGCCCGTCAAGCGCGGCATCTACGGCGGCGCCTGCGGCTACATCAGCTACGCCGGCGACATGGACGTCGCCATCGCCATCCGCACCGCCGTGGTCAAGGATCAGACCCTGCACGTGCAGGCCGCGGCCGGCGTGGTGGCCGACAGTGTGCCCGAGCTGGAATGGAAGGAAACCGAACACAAGGCTCGCGCCCTGCTGCGCGCCAGCGAGCTGGTGGAGGAGGGGCTGGAGTGAGCTTCATCGAACCCCAAAAGCCGGACGCGAAGGACGCAAAGGGCCCGCGAAGGACGCAAAACAACAGCCTAAATTTTGATGAGGACTATTCGCACTCCATCATCGGTGCGGCCGTCGAAGTGCAGCGCGTGCTAGGTACCGGCTTGCTGGAGAGCGCCTACGCCAGTGCGCTGGCCATTGAATTGAGCGAGCGCGGTCTGCACTATCAGCGCGAAGTACCTGTGCACGCCGAATACAAGGGACATGATGTCGGAATCGCTTATCGGGCCGACTTCATCGTGCAGGGCAGCGTGATCGTCGAACTGAAGGCGCTCGACACGCTGGCCGAAGCTCATCGCGCGCAACTGCTGACCTATCTGCGCCTGTCGGGCCTGAAATTGGGCCTGCTCATCAACTTCCACGCCTTCCCGGTCGTCAAGGGCATTCACAGAATGGTGAACAAGCTATGAAACCGTTTTTGGTTTTCTTTCGCGTCCTTCGCGCGCCCTTTGCGTCCTTTGCGTCCGGCTGTTCGGTATTCGAAAGGGGGCCGGCATGAAGCTGCTCATGATCGACAACTACGACAGCTTTACCTACAACATCGTGCAGTATTTCGGCGAGCTGGGCGCCGAGGTGACGGTGCTGCGCAACGACGAGGTGACGCTGGACGAACTCGACGCCATGTTCCAGCGCGGCGAGTTCGAGCGCCTGTGCATCAGCCCCGGTCCCTGCTCGCCCAATGAGGCGGGCGTGTCGGTGGCGGCCATCCGGCACTTCGCCGGCAAGCTGCCCATCCTGGGCGTGTGCCTGGGCCACCAGGCCATCGGCGCCGCCTTCGGTGGCCAGATCGTGCGCGCCAAGATGCAGATGCACGGCAAGACCAGTGTCATCACGACCACGCAACAGGGTGTGTTCGCCGACCTGCCGGCGCGGTTCACCGTTAACCGCTACCACTCGCTTGTCATCGACCGCGCCACGTGCCCCAAGGAGCTGGAAATTACCGCCACCAGCGACGACGACGGCGAAATCCAGGGCGTGCGCCACACCGGCTACGCCCACCGCGTGCGCATCGAAGGCGTGCAGTTCCACCCCGAAAGCATCCTGACCGAGCATGGGCATGCGATGCTGGCCAACTTTCTGCGCTGAGCCAGCCCCACAGGTCCCAACCCACGAGACTCCCACCATGACCATCACCGCCCAAGAAGCGCTGCAGCGCACCATCGAGCACCGCGAAATCTTTCACGACGAGATGCTGCACCTGATGCGGCTGATCATGCGCGGCGAGATTTCGCCGTTGATGGTGGCCGCCATCACCACCGGCCTGCGGGTGAAGAAGGAAACCATTGGCGAGATCACCGCCGCCGCGCAGGTGATGCGCGAGCTGTCGACCAAGGTGCACGTGGCCGACACGCGGCACCTGGTGGACGTGGTGGGCACCGGCGGCGACGGCTCGCACACCTTCAACATCAGCACCTGCAGCATGTTCGTGGCCGCCGCCGCCGGCGCGCGCGTGGCCAAGCACGGCGGGCGCAGCGTGTCCAGCAAGTCGGGCAGCGCCGACGTGATCGAGGCGCTCGGCATTCCGCTCGGTCTCACGCCCGAGCAGATCGCGCGCAGCATCGCCGAGACCGGCGTCGGCTTCATGTTCGCGCCGAATCACCACCCGGCGATGAAGAACGTGGCGCCGGTGCGCAAGGAGATGGGCGTCAAGACCTTCTTCAACATCCTCGGCCCGCTCACCAACCCGGCCGGCGCGCCCAACATCGTGATGGGCGTGTTCCACCCCGACCTGGTCGGCATCCAGGTGCGCGCGCTGCAGCGCCTGGGCGCCGAGCACGCCGTGGTGGTGTATGGCCGCGACGGCATGGACGAGGTGAGCATGGGCGCGGCCACCATGGTCGGCGAACTGAAGAACGGCGAGATCAGCGAGTACGAGATCCACCCCGAGGACTTCGGCCTGCAGATGATGAGCAGCCGCCATCTCAAGGTGGAGACGCCCGAACAGTCGCTGGCCATGCTGCGCGGCGTGCTGGCCAACCAGGACGGCCCGGCCAAGAACATCGTGGCGCTGAATGCCGGCATCGTGCTCTACGCCGCCGGCGTGGCCAGCACCATGAAGGCCGGCATCGACCGCGCCCGCGAAGCCATCGAAACCGGCGCCGCGCAGGCCAAGCTGGATGAGGTGCTGGCGTTCAGTTGCGCGCAGGTGGCGGGCTGAGGGGCATGAACCCCCTGCGGCATGACACGCTGGCCCCGCTCGTGGCGGCAACGGGTCATGCGGCAGATCTTTGTGAAAATTCTGCGTTCGTGCCCGCCAGATGGGCGCGAGGTGCTGCAAAAAGATGAGTGACATCCTGGAAAAAATCATCGCCGTCAAGCGCGAGGAAGTGGCCGCGGGGCTGAAGAAGAAGTCGCTGGCGGCGATGCGCGAGGACGCCGAAAGTCGGGTGCTGACGCGCGACTTCATCGGCGCGCTGCGCGCCAAGGTCGACGCCGGCCAGGCGGCGGTGATCGCCGAGATCAAGAAGGCCAGCCCCAGCAAAGGCGTGATCCGCGCCGACTTCGTGCCGGCCGACATCGCGCAGAGCTACGCCGTGGGCAATACCGACGCGGGCGGGCAGGTCAGCGCCGCCTGCCTGTCGGTGCTGACCGACCGGCAGTTCTTCCAGGGCAGCGTCGACTATCTGAAGCAGGCGCGCGCCAGTTGCGCGCTGCCGGTGCTGCGCAAGGATTTCATGATCGATCCGTACCAGGTGTACGAGGCGCGCGCCATCGGGGCCGACTGCATCCTGCTCATCGCCGCCTGCCTGGGGGATGGCCAGATGCAGGAGCTGGAAGCGGTGGCGCATGGCCTGGACATGGCGGTGCTGGTCGAGGTGCACGACGGCGCCGAACTGCAGCGCGCGCTCAGGCTGAAGACGCCGCTGGTCGGCATCAACAACCGCAACCTGCGCAATTTCGAGGTCAGCCTGGACACCACGCTCGACCTGCTGAAGGAGGTGCCGGCCGACCGCCTGCTGGTCACCGAAAGCGGCATCGCTACCCGCGCCGACGTGCAGCGCCTGCGCGATGCCGGCGTGCACGCCTTCCTGGTCGGCGAAACCTTCATGCGCGCCGACGAGCCGGGCGAGGCGCTGGCCGAGCTGTTTGCCTGATGGCCCTGGGTGGTGCCCGACGTCATGCCTGACGCCGCGGCGGATACGGCCTTGCGCCACTGGCCGCCCGACGTCGAGCCGGTGGCCGCAGGCTGGCAGCCCCTGGTGCGGCGCTTCTTCGAGAGCGCACCCGGCCGGCAGCTGAGTGCGGCGCTGCAGGCGCAACTGGCGGCTGGCGCCACCATCTTTCCGCCACAGCCGCTGCGTGCGCTGCGCCTCACGCCGCCCGAGGCGGTGCGTGTGGTCATTCTGGGACAGGACCCGTACCATGGCCCGGGCCAGGCCAACGGCCTGGCTTTTGCGGTGGCGCCGGGGGTGCGCCTGCCGCCCAGCCTGCGCAACATCTACAAGGAGCTGCAGCGCGAATACGGCCGCGCGCCCCGGCCCGAAGGCCTGCTCGACCACTGGGCGCGCCAGGGCGTGCTGTTGCTCAACACCAGCCTGACGGTGCTGGCCGGGCAGGCCGGCAGCCACAGCCGGCTCGGCTGGCAGGTGCTGACATCCAGCATCTTCCACTATCTGGTAGAAAGTGAGCGGCCACTTGCCTTCATGCTGTGGGGCGCCCATGCGCAGGCCATGCGGCCACCCGGCGCGGCCGCCGGGCGCCATCTGTGGCTGGCGGCCAACCATCCCTCGCCGCTGTCGGCGGCCCGCCCGCCCGTGCCCTTCATCGGCTGCGGGCACTTCGGCCGGGTGGATGCGTTCCTGCAACAGCAGGGGGCTCGGCCCATCGACTGGCTGGGCGAGGTGGCGTGAGGCGGGCTACACCACTTGCCGTGGCCGGTCAATTGGTGGCATAATCCATGGTTCCCTGCCGGAGAGGTGGCCGAGTGGTTAATGGCAGCAGACTGTAAATCTGCCGGTTTATACCTACGCTGGTTCGAATCCAGCCCTCTCCACCAGCAGGCCCCAGGCTGCCACACGCAGCTGACACGATGAGCGTTTAGGATGGGTGGCTCCGGCGCAGGCCGGGGCCGCAGGCTCACGCAAGACGCACGCCGTTCAGGCGGGCCACTGCGGGAGTAGTTCAATGGTAGAACCTTAGCCTTCCAAGCTAATGGTGCGGGTTCGATTCCCGTCTCCCGCTCCAGTCGGTCGGTTCGGTGTGTCGGGCTTGAGTTCAGGTTTTCGCCCTTGTGGCTCAGTGGTAGAGCACTCCCTTGGTAAGGGAGAGGTCGTGGGTCCGATTCCCACCAAGGGCACCAAAAAAAAGAAGCCGGGGTGCGTGGCGCCCCGGCTGTCATCCGTTGATCGTTGGGTTAATTTTTTCGGAGTCGAAGAAATGGCAAAAGAGAAATTCGAGCGAAGCAAGCCGCACGTGAACGTGGGCACGATTGGCCACGTTGACCATGGCAAGACCACGCTGACGGCGGCCATTGCCACCGTGCTGTCCAAGAAGTTCGGCGGCGAAGCGCGCGACTACGCGGCCATCGACAACGCCCCCGAAGAGAAGGCCCGCGGCATCACCATCAACACCTCGCACGTCGAGTACGAGACCGCCAACCGCCACTACGCCCACGTCGACTGCCCCGGCCACGCCGACTACGTCAAGAACATGATCACCGGCGCCGCCCAGATGGACGGTGCCATCCTGGTCTGCTCCGCTGCCGACGGCCCCATGCCCCAGACCCGCGAGCACATCCTGCTCAGCCGTCAGGTTGGCGTGCCCTACATCATCGTGTTCCTGAACAAGGCCGACCTGGTCGACGACGCCGAACTGCTCGAACTCGTCGAAATGGAAGTGCGCGAGCTGCTGTCCAAGTACGAATTCCCCGGCGACGACACCCCCATCATCAAGGGCTCGGCCCGCCTGGCCCTCGAAGGCGACACCGGCGAACTCGGCGAGCAGGCCATCCTGAAGCTGGCCGAAGCCCTCGACAGCTACATCCCCACGCCCGAGCGTGCGGTCGATGGCGCCTTCCTGATGCCTGTCGAAGACGTGTTCTCCATCTCCGGTCGCGGCACCGTCGTCACCGGCCGTATCGAGCGCGGCATCATCAAGG
>JAEXBL010000014.1 GCA_023394015.1 Pseudomonadota bacterium
GTGCGGGCCTTTACCCAGACACCCCCGATGAGCACCACCACCACCGTCCCCAGCCTACTGCCGCTGGCCGAGCGCGAGCGCCTGGCGCAGGCGCGCCGCCACACCCCGTCCTGCGGCGCGGGCGAGTTGGTCTGGCACGCCTGGGGCGAGTCGCGCGATGGCGTGCCGCCGCTGGTGCTGTTTCATGGCGGCAGCGGCAGCTGGACGCACTGGGTCAAGAACATCCTGCCGCTGGTCGATGCCGGGCGCCAGGTGTGGGCGGTGGACCTGCCCGGCTTTGGCGACTCGGCCCCGCCCGTGGGCGGCAGCGATGCCGACGCCATGGTGGCGCCGCTGGCCGACAGCCTGGCGCAGCTGTTCGGCGGCGTGCCGGTCGATCTGGTGGGCTTTTCGTTCGGCGGCATGACCGCCGGGTTGCTGCTGGCCGAGCACCCTGCGCTGGCGCGGCGGCTGGTGCTGGTGGGCGCGCCGGCCATGGGCGTGGTGCCGGGGCGGCAGTTCGAGCTGAAGGCCTGGCGCCACCTGCCCACGCCGCAGGCGCAGGCCGAGATCCACCGCCACAACCTGGGCGTGCTGATGCTGCACGACCACGACCTGATCGACGGCCTGGCGCTGGAGGTGCACATCGCCAACGTGCAGCGCGACCGCCTGCCGCGCCGGCGCCTGGCGCACACCGACATCCTGGCGCGCCGCCTGCCGCGCGTGCCGTGCCCGGTGCACACCATCTACGGTGCGCACGACGCCATCTACCGCCAGTACATCCACCAGCTCGAAGACGCCTACGCCGCCGCCGCGCCCGCGTTTCGCGGCATGCAGCTCATCGAGGGCGCCGGGCACTGGGTGCAGTTCGAGGCGCCCGAGGCCTTCGACGCGGCCTTGCTGCACGCGTTGAAGGATTGAGGCATGATGGGGCTGCAGAGCCCGCCAATCGGGTGCAAAAAGCTATCTATTGTGTAGCAAAAGGAGGATCATGCCCACACCCATCAAGATCGACTTTGTCTCCGACGTGGCCTGCCCGTGGTGCGCGGTCGGCCTGGCCTCGCTGCAGCAGGCGCTGGCCAACAGTGCCGATGCCGTGCAGGCCACGCTGCAGGTACAGCCCTTCGAGTTGAACCCGCACATGCCGCCTGGCGGCCAGGACGTGACCGAGTACCTCACGCAAAAGTACGGCCGCGTGCCCGCGCAAATGGAGCAGAACCGCCTGGCGCTCAACCAGCGCGGGGCCGCCGTGGGCTTCACGTTCAACCCGGCTGGCCGCAGCCGCATCTACAACACCTTCAACGCGCACCGGTTGCTGCATTGGGCGGGTCTGGAGAGTGCGGCGCAGCAGGTGCAGTTGAAGCGCGCCTTGCTCGAGGCCTACCACGGCCGCGGCGAGGCAGTCGACCAGGACGCGGTGCTGCTGGCCGCCGTCGACAAGGTGGGGTTGGACCTTGAGCGCGCGCGCCAGATCCTGGCTGGCGACGACTACACCGACGATGTACGCGCGGCCGAGGCGGTGTGGCAGCGGGCCGGCATCAACTCGGTACCGGCCATCGTCATCAACGACCGCCACCTCATCAGCGGCGGCCAGCCGCCCGAGGTGTTCGAGCAGGCGCTGCGGCAGGTCGCCCAGGCGGCTTGATCTGGCGCAAACATCAGGTCTTCAAGCTAAATAGGCTGCCGGCGCCCGCCAGTCAGGCACCAGCAGCTTCTGTTTTGAGAGCAAACGGCGCGCCGCATTAAGGCGGTCTTCAGTTGCGCCACCCATCATGACCTCATCCGGCCCCGTGACAGGCCGGCTTGGAGAGGTTCATGGTTCACCGTTTTTCAACCCGCGCCATCGCAGCCCTGATGCTGCCCCTGGCGCTGGCCATCGCTCCTGGCGTCGCCAGCGCGCAGGCCACCACGGCCGCCGCGCAGTTGCAGCGCTGGCAGACCGCCGCCGGTGCGCCCGCCGATGCGGCGCGCGGGCAAAAGCTGTTCGCCACCAAGGCCGGCGCCGAGTTGAGTTGCGCGGCCTGCCACGGCCTGCCGCCCACCGCGGCCGCGCGCCACGCCAGCACCGGCAAGCCCATCGACGCGTTGGCGCCGGCCTTCAACGCCCAGCGCTTCACCGACCAGGCCAAGGTCGACAAATGGTTTCGCCGCAACTGCAAGGACGTGTTCGCCCGCGAATGCAGCCCGGCCGAGAAGGCCGATCTGCTGGCCTACCTGATCGGCCTGAAGCCATGAGGTACCCCGCCATGCAAGCCATTCACATTCTGGTCGCTGCCGGCGCTGTGCTGGCAGGCGCTGCACACGCAGACGACCACGGCCGCCGGATGCCGGCGCAGGTGCCCCAGGCCTACGTGCAGGAGTGCGCCGCCTGCCACATGGCCTACCCGCCGGGCCTGCTGCCGGCCGCGTCGTGGCGGCGCCTCATGGCCGGGCTGGAGCGGCACTACGGCAGCGATGCGTCCATCGACGCCGCCACCGTGGACGCACTGAGCGCCTGGCTGCAAACCCACGCCGGCACCTACAAGCGCGTGCGCGCCGAAAGCCCGCCGCCCGACGACCGCATCACCCGCAGCCGCTGGTTCGCGCGCAAGCACGACGAGGTGGCGCCGGCGATCTACCAGCGCGCATCGATCAAGAGCGCCGCCAACTGCATGGCCTGCCATCCCGGCGCCGAGCGCGGCGACTTCGACGACGACGCGGTGCGCATCCCCCGATAACCTTTCAGACCGAGGTTGATCATGAATGCTTCTGAATCCCTGGCTGCCGGCACCCTGAATACGGCGCCTGCACGCCCCAAGTTTCCTCAACGCCGGGTGGTGGACGCGCCCACGCGCGCCATGCACTGGCTGATGGCGCTGAGCTTTCTGGGCGCCTACCTCACGGCCGATGGCGAGCGCTGGCGGCTGGTGCACGTGTCGCTGGGCTACACGCTGATGGGCCTGCTGGCCGCGCGCCTGCTGTGGGGCCTGGTCGGTCCGCGCCCGGCGCGCCTGGCGAATCTGTGGCGCAAGCTGCAGGGCGGCACGGCCTGGCTGAAGGCGGCCCTGGCTGGCCGCATCGACTGGCGCCAAGGCCAGAACCTGCTGCTGGCCGCCACGGTGGCGCTGCTGCTGGCGGTGATCGTGCCGCTCACATTGAGCGGCCTGGGCGTGTACCAGGAATGGGCCGGCGGCGACTGGCTGGAAGACGTGCACGAGTTCTTCGGCGACGGCATGCTGGCGCTGGTGCTGGCCCACGTGGGCGCGGTGCTGGGCCTGTCGCTGCTGCGCCGGCGCAACCTGGTGGCGCCCATGCTCAGCGGGCGCACCGCCGGCGCGGGGCCCGATCTGGTCAAGCGCCCGTTCACCGGCGTGGCGATGCTGCTGCTGGCGGCGGTGCTGGGCTTCTGGGCCTGGCAATGGCAGACCGCGCCGGCGCCTGCCGCGGACGACGGCGCCCACGCCGCACAATCGCACCACGCCGATGACGACGATTGAGGAAAGGCCGACATGCGCGTGCTGCTGGTGGAAGACGACGAACTGCTGGGCTCGGGCCTGAAGGCCGGCCTGGGCCAGCACGGCTTTGCGGTGGACTGGGTGCGCGACGGCGTGGCCGCCGAGCGCGAGCTGCTGGCCGCGCAGCACGAGGTGGCGGTGCTCGACCTGGGCCTGCCGCGGCAGGACGGCCTGGAGGCGCTGGCCGCCGTGCGCGCCCAGGGCGTGCGTACGCCGATCCTGATCCTCACGGCGCGCGATGCCATCGACGCGCGCATCCAGGGACTGGACGGCGGCGCCGACGACTACCTGATCAAGCCCGTCGACCTGGGCGAGCTGGCCGCCCGCCTGCGCGCCCTGGTGCGCCGCGCCCATGGCGTGCCCACCACGCGGCTTGAACTGGGCGAGGTGTCGCTGGACGCGGCCGCGCGCCAGGTGTGGCGTGGCGAGGAACTGGTCGAGCTGTCGGTGCGCGAGTTCGATTTGCTGCAGGTCTTCATGCTCAACGCCGGCCGCGTGCTGTCGCGCGAGCAGATCGAGCAGCACCTGTACAAATGGGGCAGCGAGGTCAGCAGCAACGCGGTGGAGGTGCACATCCACAACCTGCGCCGCAAGCTGGGCGCCGAGCTGATCGAGACCATTCGCGGCGTGGGCTACGTGGCGCGGAAATCGTGAAGCACCCTCCTGAGTCGCTGACGCGCCTTCCCCCCTCTCCTGCGGGAGGGGGGACAACGCCAGTGGCCGGCACAGGTCCGGCCACGGCGTTCGCTGGTGTGGCCTGCTCCGCGGCCATTCGATTGCTGATGGTGGCCTGTGCGGGGGGCGCACTTGGGGGAGTCAAGACTTGCCCCTGATCCGCCCCACCTGGTCCCTGGCGCAGCGCCTGACGGCGATGGTGCTGGGCTTCGTGCTGCTCACCTGGGCGGCCACGGTGGGGGTGGCCTGGTTCGTCACGCAGCACGAGCTGAACGAGCTGCTGGACGCCCACCTGGCGCAGACGGCGGCGCTGCTGGCCACCGGCGAGGTGGACGACGACGATGACGACGACGCGGTGGTGCGCGCGCCCACGCTGCTGCACAAGTACCAGTCGCGCGTGGCGTTCCAGAT
>JAEXBL010000057.1 GCA_023394015.1 Pseudomonadota bacterium
GCCCTGCGCATCGCGCGCGCCGCCGCCCCAGTTGGCGTTGGAGACGATCACCAGCGCGCGCTGCGGGTCGATGAAGATGCCCTGGCCGAAGATGCCGCGCGCGGCAAAGCTGCCGTCGGCGTAGATCCACCACTGGTAGCCGTAGCCGCGCCCTGGCTCGTCGATCGGCACCTGCTGGCGGGTGGCGGCGGCCAGCCAGCCATCCGGCACCACCGATTGATCTCCCACCCGCGCACCCTCCAGGATGAACTGCCCGAAGCGCGCAAAGTCGCGCGGGACGGCCTGCACGCAGCAGCCGCTGATCTCCTCGCCGGTCTTGCTCAGGATCCAGGTGGCAGCCTGCTCCATGCCCACGGGTTGCCAGATCTTCTCCTGCGCGTACTGCGCCAGCGTCTTGCCCGTGGCACGGCTGACCAGGATGCCGATCAGGTTGGTCTCGCCAGTGCTGTAGTTCCAGCGCGTGCCGGGCGGCACGGCGCGTGGCAGGCGGCGCATGTAGCTGACCAGCGCGTCGGTGCCGGGTTCGGGCCGGTGGTTGTTGAAGCGCGCCACGTCGGATTGCGGGGCGGTGTAGTCCTCGTTCCATTGCACGCCCGAGGTCATGCTCATCAGTTGCGCCACGCTCACCTCGTCGTAGGCCGAGCCCTTCATCTCGGGGATGTAGTCGCTCACCTTGTCGTCCATGCTGCGGATGGCGCCGTCGCGCAGCGCCGCGCCGGCCAGGGTGGAGGTGATCGACTTGGCGACCGAGAAGCTGGTCCAGCGCCCGTTGCCGTCGAAGCCCAGGCCGTAGCGCTCCAGCCGCAGCCGGCCGCCCTGCACGATCAGCAGCGCGGCGCTGCGCTGGCCGGCCATGTAGGCATCGACGTCGATGGACAGCGTCAAAGGTGGGCCGGGCGGCAGCGGCCGCGGCGTCGCGCTGGGTTCGATGGTGCGCCACTTCGCCAGCAGCGGGATGCGGTCCATGGCGCGAAAGGCAGCGTCGCGCTGCGGCACGCTCCAGAACAGCAGGTCGCGGTTGGTGGGCACGGTCTTGAGCAGGCCGCGGGTTTCCTTGTCCAGGCTGAACCAGGCCAGCGTGATGCCCGCCAGCACGGCCAGCAGCAGCGCCAGCGCGATGCGTTTCGTCGTTTGCCTCATCGGTGTGATCTTGTCCTCGCCCAAGGCGTTGGTGCGCATGGTAGTCGCCGGTGGTGTCAAGCCTTGTCCGACACCCCGGCCGACTCGAAGCTCGCCATCTCGTTCAGGATGCGGCAGGCGGATTCCAGCAGCGGCCAGGCCAGCGCGGCGCCGCTGCCCTCGCCCACGCGCAGGGCCATGTCGAGCAGCGGCTCGGCGCCCAGCAGTTGCAGCAGGCGGGCGTGGCCGCGCTCGTCGGAGCGGTGCGCGAACACGCAGCGCTGCAGCACCGGCGGCGCCAGGCGCGCGGCCACCAGCACGGCGCTGCTCGCGATGAAGCCATCGACCACGATCACGCGCCGCTCGGCCGCGGCCTGCAGCACGGCGCCCGTCATGGTGGCGATCTCGAAGCCGCCCAACGCGGCCAGCACGTCCAGCGGCTCGCTGGCGCCTTGGTTGGCGGCCAGCGCCTCGCGCAGCACGGCGGTCTTGCGCGCCACGCCTTCGGCATCCAGCCCGGTGCCGGCGCCCGTCACCTCGGCCACGTCGATGCCGCCCAGGCGCGCCGCCAGCAGCGCCGCCGGACTGGTGTTGCCAATGCCCATCTCGCCCAGCAGCAGCGCGTTGCCGGGCAGGCTTTTGACCAGCGCGATGCCGTTGCCCAGCGCCTGCTGGCACTGCGCGCGCGTCATCGCCGGGCCGGCCGAGCAGTCGGCGGTGCTGGGCGCGATCTTGCGCACCACCAGGCCCGGCGCGGCGTCGAAATCGCGCCGCACGCCGCAATCGACCACCGTCTGCGCGATGCCGTGCTGGCGCGCCCGCACGCTCACCGCCGCGCCGCCGGCCAGGAAGTTGCCCACCATCTGCCACGTCACGTCGCTCGGGTAGGCCGACACGCCGCGCGCCGCGATGCCGTGGTCGGCGGCGAACACCAGCAGTTGCGGCTGCGCGAGCTGCGGCTCGGTGCTGCCCAGGATCAGCCCCAGCCGCTCGGCCAGCGCCGCCAGCCGGCCCAGCGCGCCGTGCGGCACGGTCTTGCGGTCGATCTTGTGGCGCAGCGCGGCGGCCAGGGCGGTGTCTTGCAGTTCGGGGATGGGAGGAAGTTCAAAGGACATCGTGGCTTCTTTTTTCAAGGACGGGACAGATTCAGGGCGCCCGCAGCGCATCCAGCACGCCGGGCGCGAAGGCGCGCTCGATGTCGGCGGCCAGGCGGTCGAACACCGCGTCGAGCGACGGCGCCCGCGCGCCGAACAGCGCGCGCAGCACGGCGGCGTCCTCGAACAGGCCGTGCAGGTAGCAGCCCAGCACGTTGCCGGCGGCGTTCTGCCAGGCCAGGCCGGGGATGACTTCGCGCGCCACGTCGCCCGCCGCGGCCATGGCCGGGTGCTGGGCGGTCTGACCGCTGTGGATTTCGTAGCCGCTGGCCTCGATGCCCGCCAGCGCCGACCACGCGCCCGCCACGTCGCCAAAGCGCGTGGCCGTGCGGCGCACGGCTTTCTGCGGCGCGAAGGCCGTCACCAGCGGCAGCAGGCCGAGGCCCGGTGCGTTGGCTTCACTGCCGGCGGATTCGACACCGTGCAGATCGATCAGCGCCTCGCCCAGCATTTGCAGGCCGCCGCAGAGGCCCAGCACGCGGCCGCCGCGCGCGGCATGGGCGGCGATGGCCGCGTCCAGCCCCTGCGCGCGCAGCCAGGCCAGATCGGCCGCGGTGGCCTTGCTGCCCGGCAGGATGACGGTGTCGGCGCCGCGCAGTTGCGACGGGCTGCGCACCCAGGTCAGCGCCAGGCCGGGCACGTTTTTCAGCGGCTGGAATTCGTCGAGGTTGCTGATGCGGGGATAGGCCACGACCGCGATGTGGCGTGGAACGGCGGCGGTCGCTCCCTCTCCCC
>JAEXBL010000122.1 GCA_023394015.1 Pseudomonadota bacterium
CTGGTCGGCCACCACCGCATCGCCGTCGACGACCCGAGGATCCAGTTCGGCCTGCCCGAGGTGGGCATCGGCCTGCTGCCCGGCGCCAGCGGCATCACCAAGATGACGCGCGCCCTCGGCCTGATGGGCGCCCAGCCCTACCTGCTGGAGAGCCGGCTGTTCAACCCCGCCGAGGCGCAGCGCCTGGGCCTGGTGCACGCGCTGGTGGCCAGCGCCGACGAGCTGCTGCCCGCCGCCCGCGCCTGGATCGAGTCGGTGCAGGGCCAGCCCGAGGCCGCGCAGCACCCCTGGGACCGCCAGGACTACCGCCTGCCCGGCGGCACGCCGAGCCACCCCAAGGTGGCCGCGGCCCTGGTGGTGGCGCCGGCCCTACTGAAGCAGAAGACGCGTGGCCTGTACCCGGCCCCGCACGCCACGCTGGCGGCCATGGTCGAGGGCGCGCAGGTCGATGTCGACACCGCGCTGCGCATCGAAAGCCGCTACCTGGCCAGCCTGATGGCGGGGCCGGTGGCCAGGAACATGGTCAACACCTTCTTCTTCAACCTGAACGCGGTCAAGAGCGGCCAGTCGCGACCGAAGCAGGTGGCGAAGTGGCGGCCGCAGAAAGTGGGCATCCTCGGCGCCGGCATGATGGGCGCCGGCATCGCCTACGCCCAGGCCAGCCGCGGCATCGCCACCGTGCTGAAGGACGTGTCGCTCGACCAAGCCGCGCAGGGCAAGGCCTACAGCCAGAAGTTGACCCAGGCCCGCGTCGACAAGGGCCGCCTGAGCGCAAAGGACCAGGCCGCGCTGCTGGCCCGCATCACGCCAACCGCCGACGTGGCCGACCTGCAAGGCTGCGATCTCATCATCGAGGCGGTGTTCGAGAATCGCGCGCTGAAGGCGAAGGTGACGCAAGAAGCCGAGCCCATGCTGGCCGAAGGCGGATTTTTCGCCAGCAACACCAGCACCCTGCCCATCAGCGGCCTGGCGCAGGCGTCGCGCCGGCCCGAGAAGTTCATCGGCATCCACTTCTTCAGCCCGGTCGACAGGATGAAGCTGGTCGAGATCATCCGCGGCGCCCAGACCGATGACGAGACCGTGGCGCGCGCCTTCGACTACGTGCTGGCCCTGGGCAAGCTGCCCATCGTGGTCAACGATGCACGCGGCTTCTACACCAGCCGCACCTTCGGCACCTACGTGATGGAAGGCGCCGCCATGCTGGGCGAGGGCATCCCGGCGGCGGTGATCGAGAACGCCGCCGTGCAGGCTGGCCTGCCGGTGGGGCCGCTGGCGGTGCTGGACGAGACCGCGCTGTCGCTGTCGGTGCACGTGCTGGAGCAGACCCGCGCCGACCATGCCGCCGAAGGCAAGACCTACGCCGCCACGCCGGGCGAACTGCTGGTCGAACGCATGGTGAAGGAGCTGGGGCGCCCCGGCCGCGCGGCCGGCGGCGGCTTCTACGACTACCCCGAGGGCGGCAGCAAGCAGCTGTGGCCCGAGCTGAAGGCGCTGTTCGAAAAGCCCGGCGTGGCATGGAACCTGAAGGACGTGCAGGACCGCCTGCTGTACCGCCAGTCGGTCGAGACCGCACGCTGCCTGGCCGAGGGCGTGCTGAGCAGTGTGCACGAGGCCAACATCGGCAGCATCTTCGGCATCGGCTTTCCCGGCTGGACCGGCGGCGCCCTGCAGTTCATCTACGGCCAGGGCATCGCCGCCTTCGAGCAGCGCTGCGCGGAACTGGCGGCGAAGTACGGCAAGGGCTTCGAGTTGATGGATGAGGTGAAGGCGGCGATTCGAACATTCGAGCCGAAGTACTGAAAGACCCAGCAAACAGCCGGACGCAGAGGACGCAAAAGAGACCGCCAGCAAATGGTTTTTTCTGCGCCTTTTGCGTGACTTCTGCGTCCTCTGCGTCCGGTGGTTGGTCTTCAGATGTTCCAGGATCGATCGGCTTTCAGTGCCTGCTCCGCCAGGGTGGGGTGCAGCCGAGTGGACAGCGCTCACTCGTGCCGCAGCGCCTCGATCGGGTCCATGCGCGCCGCGCGCCGGGCCGGGAAGTAGCCGAACAGCACGCCGATGCCGGCCGAGAACACGAAGGACAGCAGGTTGATGCCGGGCTGGAACACGTAGGGCACCTGCATCAGCTGCGCCAGCCCGATCGAGGCGGCGGTGGCCAGCACCACGCCGATCAGCCCGCCCAGGCTGGCCAGCACCACGGCCTCGATCAGGAACTGCATCAGCACCTCGCGCTCCAGCGCGCCGATGGCCAGGCGCAGGCCGATCTCGCGCGTGCGCTCGGTCACGCTGACCAGCATGATGTTCATCACCCCGATGCCGCCCACCAGCAGGCTGACGGCGGCCACCGCGCCCAGCAGCATGGTCATCACGCGCGTGGTGCCCGACAGCGTGTCGGCCAGCTGCTTGGTGTCGAGCACGTTGAAGTTGTCGTCGTCGCTGGGGGCCAGCTTGCGCGCCTCGCGCAGCAGCTGGCCCAGGCTGCTTTTCACGCGCGCGGCGTCGCTGGCCGGGTCGAGCGAGACCAGCAGCGTGTTGACGTTGGTGTTGCCGGTGATGCGCCGCTGCAGGGTCTTGAGCGGCATCAGCACCACCTCGTCCTGGTCCTGCCCGAACGAGCCCTGGCCCTTGGACTTGAACAGGCCGATCACCTGGCACGGCACCTTGCCCACGCGCAGTTGCTGGCCCAGCGGGTCGGCGCCGCCGTAGAGCTGGCGCTGGATGGTGCTGCCGATGACGCACACGGCGGCGCCGGCGCGCAGCTCGCCTTCGTTGAAGCCGCGGCCCGCGGCCAGCTCCCAGTTGTTGGCGATCAGCCAGTCGTTGGTCGAGCCGACCACGCTGCTGCTCCAGTTCTGCCCGCCCGCCACCAGGGTGCTGCTGCTGCGCGCCTCGGGCGCGACGGCGGTGATGCCGGAGATCTGGCTGGCGATCAGCTCGGCGTCGCTTTCCTTGAACGGCGGCGCCGTGCCGCCACCGCCGCCCGGGCCCATCCGCTGGCCGGGACGCAGCATCAGCAGGTTGGTGCCCAGGCTGGCGATGTTGTCCTGCACCGCCTGCGTGGCGCCGCGCCCGAGCGTGACCATGGTGATGACGGCCGACACGCCGATCACGATGCCGAGCACGGTGAGGAAGGAGCGCAGCAGGTTGCGCTGGATCGAGCGCAGCGCCAGCAGCAGCGTGTTCCACAGCATCAGCCGGCCTCCGCCGTGGCCGCCGGCCGGTGGCTGCCGGGCCGCGTGGGGTTCGGGTTGCGCTCGTCGCTGGCGATCAGGCCGTCGACGAAGCGCACGATGCGGCGCGCGTAGGCGGCCATGTCGGGCTCGTGCGTGACCATCAGCACGGTGATGCCCTGCTCGGTGTTCAGGCGCGCCAGCAGTTCCATGATCTCGTGGCTGCGCTGGGTGTCGAGGTTGCCGGTGGGCTCGTCGGCCAGCAGCACGGCCGGCTCGGTGACCAGGGCGCGGGCGATCGCCACGCGCTGCTGCTGGCCGCCCGACAGCTCGGCCGGCGTGTGGTGCTCCCAGCCCTTCAGGCCGACCTGGTCCAGCGCCCGGGCGGCGGCGGCGCGGCGGCGCGCGGCGGGCTCGCCGCGGTAGAGCAGCGGCAGCTCGACGTTCTCCTGTGCGCTGGTGCGCGCCAGCAGGTTGAAGCCCTGGAACACGAAGCCGAAGAAGCGGCGCCGCAGGCGCGCGCGCTCGTCGCGCGACAGGGTTTCGACATGCGCGCCCATGAACAGGTACTGGCCGCCGCTGGGGCGATCCAGGCAGCCGAGCATGTTCATGGCGGTGGACTTGCCGGAGCCGCTGGGGCCCATGATGGCGACGAATTCGCCGCGCTCGATGTCGAGGTCGATGCCCTTGAGCGCCAGGAAGGCGGTGGCGCCTTCGCCGTAGCGCTTGGTGATGCCGCGCAGGCGGATGAGGGG